>JAUPUP010000153.1 GCA_030917485.1 Pseudomonadota bacterium | reverse complement strand
CATGGTGCGTTTATTCCAAGTGCCGCTGCAAATATTTGGTTAGTATCAAGCATATCATTTCTCCATTTGATAATTAATGGAGGTATTTTACTAGCTTACCCACTCATTTGGCAAAAGAACCATTTACTTTCTATAGGTTTTGATTTAAAAAAGGAGGATATGAGCTGAGCAATTTGGGTAATTGCTTGTTCTTTATAGTGTATAAAATACCTGAATATTATGAAAGTGTAATCTTACTATACTTTTGAACTTTATCATTCATGGCTGCTAGAGATGGACGATTTTCTAACTTAGGTTCGGCAGATAACCAGCACTCATAGTTTTTAGCTAAAATAGGCCATTTTTTATCAATTATTCCATACCAGGCAGTATCTCTGTTTTTGCCTTTTACTATCATATGATTATAAAATACACCTTCAAACTCAAAGCCTAAACGCAGAGCTGCTCGTTTTGATTCTAAATTATTATCATTGCATTTCCAGACAATTTTACGAAAATCTAGCTGATTAATACAATAGTTTATTAATAAATATACTGCTTCAGTATTCGCTGCGCATTTTTGATGTTGTGTCGGGTACATTACATGCCCTATTTCTACATTTCCCATTGCCGGCTTACAATCTATTAGAGCTATAATACCAAGTGGACTTTTAGTTTGAATATTCTTTACACAAAAAATTAATTGTTCCTTTATATTAAGAAGTTTTTGATAACAGTCTTTCATTGATTCAACGGTTTCAAACGTTCCGTATGGAAGATAATCCCACACTTTTTTTAACTCATCTGTATCATGGGTTAAGGGATATAAAACTTCGACATCTTTCATGGAAAGCTTTTCAAGGGTTATATATCGTCCGGCTAACATTTTATATATTGGAGTTTGTGCTGGCTTTATTTCCTGAACTATCATATCATTACCATCCTGAACTATCATATCATTACCATCCTGAATTTATTTATATAAAGCTGTGAAATTCTAATGAGCCGCGTCCCAATTAGTGGCAATTTTGATATCAACTGCCATCTTAACTGATAAATTAATTACCCGAGTCATAAGGTTGGCTAAATTCTGCTGAATAATTTCTATTTCAGAATCTGGCACTTCAAGAATTAATTCATCATGGATTTGTAGAACCACTTTGCTTTGCAAACGTTGATGCTTTAACCATTTATCAATATTAAGCATAGCCAGCTTAATAATATCTGCTGAAGTACCTTGCATTGGTGCATTTAGGGCTAAACGTTCCTCTGCTTCACGCAGGATTCTATTGCTAGCATTTATATTGGGTAAGTATATACGCCGTCCCAATACCGTCTGCACAAAGCCATTTTTACGTGCAAAAGTTTTAATATTCTCTAAACAATTTAACACTTTAGGATACTTAGCAAAATAAGTGTCGATGTATAACTTTGCTGTTACTCGGTCTATATTTAAATCTTGCGATAATCCAAACACAGTTTTTCCGTAGAGTAAGCTAAAATTAATTGTTTTAGCATGGCGACGCTCATCTTTAGTAATTTGTTCAATTGGCTTATTAAAAATTTCGCTGGCAGTAATGCTGTGAATGTCCTGGTTGGTATTAAATGCGGTAATTAAATTTTCATCGCCGGACAGATGAGCTAAAATCCGCAGCTCTATCTGCGAATAATCAGCACAAATTAACTGTGTGCCTGAATTGGCAATAAAGCATTGCCGAATTCTTCTGCCCCATTCATTTTTAACCGGAATATTTTGCAAATTCGGATCTTTGGAAGATAACCTCCCGCTGGCAACCAAAGCCTGATCAAAGGTAGTATGTACCCGACTATTTTTATCTACCACAAGTGGTAGTTTAGCAACATAAGTATTCAGTAATTTACTCAGCGTGCGGTATTCCAACATATAGCGGGCAATTAAGATTCCTTGCTCATCTAGGGTTTGTAAGGAACTTTCATCTGTAGAAAAACCATTACTGTTTTTTTTAATGTTGGTAGTTGGTAAATATAACTGATTAAATAAAACATCTTGAAGTTGCTTGGTTGAATTAATATTAAATACGCACCTAGCTTCTTGATAAATTTTTTCTTCTAGAGTTGCCAGCCGAGTAGTTAATTCATAATTAAGCTCCCTAAATTTGGGGAGATTAAGCATAATTCCATTGGCTTCTATGTCTACCAAAATTTTAGACAAAGGTAATTCAACATTTAAATATAGTTTTAATTCAGCATCATTTAATTCATGACGAATTTTATTTTCTAATTCTAATGTATGAGTTGCTATAGCAGCGCAATTACTAGCAATTACATTAAAATTATTGTTTAGCCATATAGAATCTTTAGTGAGTTTTCCGTTAATAGTTGGTGGATCAATGATTTCTATATCCAGGTATTGGCTAAAAACTGTGGCTAAATTATGTTTTTGCTTTGAGTCTCTAATATAGTGGGCTAGAGTTAAGTCGCCAACAATGTTGTTTAATTTTAATCCATGTTTAGTGAATAGTTGTAAAGTTTCTTTTCCATTGGGTAATACTTTAGGAACTTGACTGATAAATAATTGGTTTAATAATTGGCTATAATCATCGTTAGTGGCACTGTTTTCGGTAAATAAATCTCCACTAGTATTATCTTGTGCAGCATTATCTATTAAATATACATTACTTGCTGGAAATGTTTTACTGTTGTTTAAAGCAGCAATAGTAATTATTTTTAGATTATGCAAATTACTTAAATTGGAATAATCATTAGCAATTGCTAATAATGCGATAGGTTGATTTGCTTGAATTAAATCTGTTATTAGAGTTTCTAATTCCTTAGATGTCCTAATTTGGGTGAAAGGCAATAATATCTCGTTGACGCCATTGGTGCTATTGACGCCATTTTGCTGATTATTTGCAGAAAACAGATCTTGCTCGTCTAAATTGTTGTCTAACTGAGCAAGCCAGGTCTTAAAGCCGAGATTAGTATAATATTGATGAAGTAAATCTAGATTGGGCGCTTTACACACCAATTCATTAATATCAGCAATATGATTGTCATGATCAAGTTCGATATTAGTGTTAATAGTTACCAAGGTTTTTGCTGTAGGCAGCCATGCTACGCCATTGCGCAGATTATTTCCAACTACGCCACCGATTTCATCAATATGCGCAATTAAATTATCTACAGTGCCATATTCAGTCAGCCATTTTACCGCAGTTTTGGGTCCGCATTTGTCTATGCCAGGAATATTATCTACCTTATCACCAACTAACGCTAAAAAATCAATAATTTGGCTGGGTTTAACGCCAAATTTATTAATTACTCCAGCAATATCTAATACTTCATTAGTCATGGTGTTAATTAAAGTAATATCTTCATCAACCAACTGAGCAAAGTCTTTATCACCGGTTGCAATTATAACTTTTTGTCCGCTATTTTTAGCTTGTATGGCTAAAGTACCAATGATGTCATCTGCTTCAATTCCAGATTGCATAATGATTGGAATGCCCATAGCTTTTATAACTGAATAAATATCTTCTAGTTGGGTAATTAAGTCATTAGGAGTAGAGCTGCGGTTTGCTTTGTAGGTCGGGTGTATTTCATCGCGAAATGTCTTACCGGGTGTATCAAAAACACATCCCCAGCGTTTAGTAGTATACTTTTTTTGCATTGCCTTGATCATGCTGATAATGCCTCTAGTTGCCCCAGTAGGCTTTCCGTCTGGGGCGGTTAGATCGGGCATAGCATGATAAGCACGAAATACAAAAGATGAACCATCAATAAGTATTACTGTATCATCCATATATACTCTTTGTCTTTCAATCCTGGGTTGCGTCATATTTTATAAACGCTTCTCGTGTACTTATGTGTACACGTCGTCGCTTTTTATTGCAATATTCCTTACCCAGAATCGAAATACTGCGAGTATTTAAAAAGTCCAACTTTAGCTGCGCAAGTAAACCAATTACGAAGTATATATTATGTATTTAGTGTTTCTTGTTGAATTCCAGCAATTAACCATTTACCATGGTTAATATCAGTTTTTATAAAATTCCAGATTTCACTAAAAGGTTGAGGCTGCTGTTGCGGTTCTTCACTAACCATGCCAAAAAACCTTACTGAGGCAATCAACTGATTATCATTGGTTTCACAATTTAATAACTCACAGTCAAGCTGAGTAAAATCAGCAATAAATTTATTGTTGGCAATAACATCTTTCATTTCTTTATAGAGGTTATCAGTCATGTATTTACTAATTTCAGTTACATTTTCTAGATTATTCATGCTTTGAATGTGTAAAAATATACCTTTTGCCTGGCGTAAAAAATACATGGTCTCAATGCCATCCGGTAATTTAGTTAAATCATCATTGTGCAATGGTTGGGCAGCTACATTGTATGCTGGTCTTTTGCGCTGCTGCAGGCTTTGTTTAAAATTCATGCGACGTTTTAAATTGGGGATACTAAAGTTACTATCGTCCGTATGCAATGGATTAGCGACAGTTCCAGAAAATCTTGGGTTTGTTGTCTTGCCCTTGCGAAATAAAATAAGTCCCACAAAAAGCAGAAAAGCTAATATAGCAATTGTGCCCCACGGTATACCAGCAGTAGCGCTCTGTGGTTCTACAGCTTGCGTTGTACCGCTAGCATTTTGGTCATTGATGCTGTTATTGCCAGTTGCACTGCGCCCAAGCATATAACCCCCAGCAGCTCCAGCGGCTGCCCCCATCAGTGCAGCAGTTCCAGCGCCTATTCCTGGTCTGTTTTGCTGCATTGTAGATGTTGCTTGCTGCTGTTGTTGCGCATAGCTTGTTTGAGTGGCTGCATTATTTTGCCTGGCAGAGTTATAACTGTTATAGCTTGAGTAGTTGGAAGAGCTGCGTGCTGTACCATAACTTTTTCCACTGCCAAATCTGGCTGCAAATGTATTGCCGGAAAGAATAATTGAAAAACAAGTTATTAAGATGATTGAATTATTAAATTTCATGCAAGTTGTCCAAAATTAATTATAAAAATTATACTACCTTGAATGGCTATTATAGCATATTTTAAAATATAATATCATTGGTTGAGTAATATTTTATTATTTGGTGACCAGCAGGTGGGAGATTTAGGTTTGTGCGAGTTATGGTATAAATGATATAAAAAGTAGATTTGTTTCTTGAGATGAATAATAACCTGAATCGGTTGGGGAATGAGTTGGATAAAATAATTATAATGTAAGGCATACCTACCAAAAAAGGATAAATAAAGGTTATTAATAATATTACAATTCTATCTTTTTAAAGCATTTAAAGCTTATTTTGACTATACTAGTTCTTTAACAAATATTTTGTTAATCAAGGAATTATGCATAAAATTTATCAGCTATTTATAACTATTTTTATGGAAAATATATGTACTTTTCAGCTACAACAGCAGGTAATATAAAACCTGTTACATCCCTATCGGAGTCTAATAAACCAGCGCTTCAACCATCTCTAATGGATGAATTTGAGAAAGCAAATACATCAATAGTAAGCCAAGACAGAGCTGTAAGTTATATTTCTAAGCTCATAAATATGCTAAAACAGCAAGGCAATATTGAAGTATATGATGAACTAATAATTAATATAATTAAATTTTGTTATGTTAGCGCTAGATCAAACGATAGTGATAAAATATCTCAGCAAAATGAAATATTGACTAAAATTAAAACCGTATTAGAAGACCAAAAAGCTTCTAATCGGTCGTTGGATAATGTAAGTTTTGATAACATATATATTATTCTGAAAAATGATGCCATGCTTAAAAAGCCTCTTGCTTCTCCAGCGGCTAAAAAATTCATCATTGAGTGGGCAAATCAAGGTCGCCTAAATGACATTAATCAAGCACATCCGGATAAACTAACAGATATGCTTAAACATTTTGTGGATGATATAAGGCGTGGTGAATGTGCAGATAATATGTGGAATAATTTATTTGGTGTCATAAATGTATTTGGTGAAGATATTTCTCCAATCTCATTCACTTCAGACTATACTGCAGATACCTATTCTTCTTTGAAATATGAGCATTTAAATTCTCATCCATTAGTTGAAAGTTATGACGGTTTTTACATACTTAATTCTGGTCAGCCTGTTCAAATAAAGCTGCTTAATGAGTTTCAAACCAAAAACAGGGGTGTTTATTCACTTTCTTATGATGCTCCAGTAGAGCGACCGATTATTTTTTATAACACTATATGCAAACAATTTCAGTTTCATAATTATAATCGAAGCGGTGACTTAAAGCAAAAAATTGACTTACAATTTCGTTCTCAGATAACAACTGAGCAACAAAAGCAATTAAAAACTGATGTCAAAAATGGTGTGGTAGTTTCATGTGGTAGATTTAAATTATACGAGTTATTTGATAATTATGCGGGCATAGACTACAAAAATGCTACAAATGAAATTAATTTCGGATGGAAATTTCATATTTCTGTGGAAAAAAGAAGTATTCAACAAGCGTTTGATCTTATTGCGCCGATAGTGGTAGGGTATGGTCTAAATTTCAAAGTAATAAAAATAGACGAACAATTTACCCAACCCCAAGCGCCAGAAAAACGGCTATTTGACAATGGACAGTTTACTATTTATCTTGAGCAAAACGAAACCACACGTATAACCTGCACAGCAGCACAGTCAATGATACAAGAAGTTACTAGAGTTTTAGAACTCAATAATATTCCTCCGTCTTCCTTTGCTTTAGTATCAGACGCTAAACTATCTAGTACTCCATATTTCTCTTTAAGAAATGATAAATTTAGCTTTATTGATTTACTCTCATCTAAAAGTCGTTTTGGAACATTACCTGCAGCGGAGCCATTATTCTACATAGGAGCTCGATACAGTGGCGCAAATTTTAACCCAACTAATGTGTATAATCCATTTAATGACCTGGTAGATAAGAGCTCTATAACCATGTCTCCATTTAATATAGATGAACATTTTTCATCTTTTAGCAGCGCATATGAATCAGATGAAAACCATCGCACTTATCGAAATCCACTAGCAGCTGCTCAAATAAGCATACTTGCTTATATAAACGAGTATACTATGTTTTCAACATTAAGTCAACGCGAAAGAGAAAAACTTATTGGTAGATGCAGAAAAGGCAGAGATATTGATGAGAAATATTTTAAAGATCCTCAGTTATCCACAGAAACAAAGAATACGGTTAAATTTGCTGTGCTTTTATTAAATTGGACGTATACACTTGTACTAATGAAAGGCAATAAATTAAATCCTACAGACAAGGAATATATTAATATTTCGCAATATTCCTTTGATGATTCATTTAAAAAAGTACTTGAGGGCATAAATGATATTTGTAAGATGTGTGCCAACCATTATGATGTTGTTGATGATGAAATTATGCCATTTGAAGAATGGTTGCATGGATAATTTGTGAAAAACGCGAATTTGGTGGAATAAATTTTATTTTCTAAGGATTAGCTTAGGGCGTGTATCTAAAGTAAAACATCTACTGCAAAATTATCTAAAAGGTATAAAAATAATTAAATTATCGTTAAATAGAATAACTAGTTGCCTCAAATTTACTTATTTTTCTCCATTTTTATCTTAATTTTTCGTAACGATGCATACTTTAGATACACGTCCTAAATATGTATATTTGGAGTTGATTGTGATAAGAATTCTTTAATTAACGAAATGGTAATATTGCGTTTAATTAAGCTACATAAAATGCCTAAGTACGGAATAAATACAGCCAGTCCGGTGAAGGCGTCAATTGATTGTTTAAAACTGTTATAGTATTCTTCAATACTCGACTGTTTTTTGTAGATGCTGATTAGATCATCACTGGTTATTCTTGTTATAGATAAATTTCATGTTTTCACTATAATAGTATTACGAGTCAGCTAGAACATAACTCAAATTTACTGGATTCATAAAAAAACAGTAGAAAATATCCTTGTAAAGTTATGTTGCAATTTACCATAAAATAATTTAGCAAATAATTTTTCCTGCAATAAATTATGGTATAAATTATTGGTTTATTGGCAAATATCCATTTGTTTGGTTAAGTTATTTTATGATATAATCTACTATATAATTGGCTTGTAACAAAATATTCATATCCGATTGGTCTGAGGCTGGTTTAGGTTAATAATTAAGTATATGAGCTATCTTTTAGTAATAAAATAAGTAAAAT
>JAUPUP010000152.1 GCA_030917485.1 Pseudomonadota bacterium | reverse complement strand
AGAATCAGTCATGTCCCCATAATGTAAATAAATCTTACGTTTTTTGTGCATGTCTTCAACTAAATCATCAATATATAAGTGTTCAATTCGTTGAGTATTAAAGATTGAGCTTCGACGTAATACACCGTGTACCTCATAACCTTTTTCTAATAAAAATTCAGCCAAATACGATCCATCTTGTCCATTAATTCCGGTGATTAATGCTACTTTCTGCATGTAAATAATCCTTTGTTTAATTATTGATTAATAATTGTTTAATTGCTGGTTTAAATTTTTAAGAAATGTTTTAAATTCGATTCCTGTTTCAGGGTGTTTTAATCCATAACCGACCGTAGCTTTGAGATAGCCAAGTTTTGAGCCACAATCGTAGCGTATTCCTTGAATAGTATGCGCAAATATAGCTTCGTATTGAAGTAAGTTGGAAATTGCATCAGTTAGTTGAATTTCACCGCCAACGCCTCTACTGGTAGTAGATAACTCAGCAAAAATGCGTGGGGTTAATATATATCTGCCAATAATAGCTAAATTAGATGGAGCTTCTTCAAATTTTGGTTTTTCAACCATTCGCTCAACTTTAGCAAAATTTAATTGTTGATCAGATAATTTTACAATACCATATGAAGATACCTCTTCTGGTGCTACCTCATATAATCCTAATACAGATGACCCAGTTTCTTCATATACTTTAACCATCTGTTCTAATGCACCAGGCCTAGCATCGAGTAATTCATCTGCCAAGATAACTGCAAACGGCTCATGCCCAACCACAGAACTGGCACATAAAACTGCATGACCTAAACCAAGCGCCTCAGATTGACGAATATAGATGCAATTGACATTGTCCGGCAGCACGTTTCTGGCTATCTCAAGCATTTGGGTTTTGTGTTTTAATTCTAACTCAGATTCAAGTTCATAAGCTTTATCAAAATGATCTTCAATTGAACGTTTATTTCTGCCAGTTATAAATATTAAGTCAGTTATTCCAGCAGCCACCGCCTCTTCTACGGCATATTGAATAAGCGGTTTATCCACAATCGGCAGCATTTCCTTAGGTGAGGCTTTGGTAGCTGGTAAAAACCTAGTTCCAAGTCCCGCCACCGGAAAAACTGCTTTAGTTATTTTTTTATGATTTAACATGCTTCTAGAGATATTTTTAGGCGATGTGTTTTCATGATTTGTTGTCATAGTTATTTACCATCAAAAAAGTAATATTCTAATTGTTGACGCAAGTATTTACGCGAGGCTTCATCCGCCATATTGAGACGGTTTTCATTAATTATCATAGTTTGATGGTTTATCCATCCCTGCCATGCCTCTTTTGATACGGAATCATACACACGCTTACCTAAATCACCTGGAAGTGGTGGAAAATCCAATCCTTCTAATTCTTGTTCCAATTTTATACATTTAACTATACGCGCCATGATCGGTTACTCCTTTATCTATTTGATTTTTTTAAAAATTACCGTGGAATTAACCCCGCCAAAGCCAAATGAATTGGATACAACAATATTTATTGTCCGTTCTTTAGCAACGTTTGCCGTATAATCTAGATCACAACCTTCATCTACCTCAAAAATATTTATAGTTGGTGGCGCTAGATTTTCTCTCAATGCCATAATAGAAAATACCGCTTCAATACTACTTGCCGCGCCTAGCAGATGTCCAGTCATAGACTTGGTAGAGCTAATGGAAATGTTCTTAATATCGTCGCCAAAGCAAGCTTTCATTGCATTAGTTTCATTAATATCGCCAACCGGAGTTGAGGTGCCATGCGCATTTATATAGTCTACTTCATCTGTATTAATTTTAGCGCTGGCTAGAGCTTGTTTCATGCTGCGTAGAGGTCCGTCTACTGTAGGTGCAGTCATGTGAAATGCATCCGCCGTTGCCGCATATCCAATTAATTCGGCGTATATTTTAGCTCCTCGTTGTTTAGCATGTTCATACTCTTCTAGCACTAATACAGCGCTGCCTTCACCCATTACAAAACCATCTCGACCACGATCCCATGGGCGTGAGGCAGTTTTAGGGTCGTCATTTCTAGTTGATAAAGCACGACAAGCATTAAATCCGCCAATACCAACCCCGCAAATCGGGGACTCAGCGCCGCCGGCTAAGATAATATCACAATCACCGTGTTGAATAAATCGCATCGCATCGCCAATACAATGGTTACCTGTGGCGCAAGCGCTAGTTATTCCATAATTAACACCTTGATAGCCATATAGAATAGACAAATTGCCGGCAACCATATTGCCAATTGCACCCGTTATAAAAAATGGGGATATTTTTCTTGGCCCACGCTCTCTTAAGGTAATTGACGTGTCTTCAATTGATGGAAGTCCGCCAATACCAGAACCAATGATTAAACCAACTCTGGTTTTATCTAAATTAGGGATTTCTTCTATTCCAGAATCTTTGATTGCTTGAATACCAGCAACCATACCGTAACGAATAAATAAATCCATCCGCCGAGCATCTTTGTCGTCAATATATCCCGCAGTGGAAAAACCTTTCACTTCTCCGGCAAACTTGGTAGCAAAATGAGTTGCATCAAAACGAGTAATTAGGTCTATTCCACTAATTCCATTTTTGATGTTATACCAAGAACTACCTAAATCATTTCCAACCGGCGACACAATACCCATGCCAGTTATGACGACGCGTTTTGGATTATTCATACTCTAGCCCTCTATATTTAGTTTACAATCAATGAAATAATAATTGTTAAATTAGGTTAGTTTAATGATTATTATTTGTCTTTACACAATACAATTAAATATTAGGGGCTTACCTTAAGATTAGCCGCCAAATATAACCATGTATCAATCACAGTATCTGGGTTTAATGAAATAGTTTCAATACCTTCATCAATTAACCACTTAGCAAAATCTGGGTGATCAGATGGACCTTGACCACATATACCTACATATTTTTTATGCTTTAAGCAGGAAGATATTGCTAAATGCAGCATTGCCTTAACTGCTTCATTTCTCTCATCAAAGGATGCTGCAATAGCCCCATTAGAATCCCGATCAATACCCAAAGTTAATTGAGTCATATCATTTGAACCGATTGAAAACCCATCAAAATATGTTAGAAAGTCCTCTGCTAATATTGCATTAGATGGTATTTCACACATCATGTAAATAGCCAGTCCATTTTTGCCACGCTCTAAGCCATTCTCAGCTAAAAGCTCTATTACGGCAGCAGCTTCTTTAGTGGTGCGGATAAATGGAATCATTATAGTTACATTATCTAAGCCCATTTGATTAATAACTTTATTAACCGCCATACATTCTAACTCAAAACATTCCCTAAAACTTGGTGAAATATACCGTGATGCGCCCCTAAAACCCATCATTGGATTTTCTTCGGTTGGTTCATATAGTTTACCAGCAATTAGGTTTGAGTATTCATTCGATTTAAAATCTGATAAGCGCACAATTACTTTTTTAGGGTAAAAGGCAGCCGCAATTGTTGCAATTCCTTCAGCAAGTTTATCTACATAAAACCCAACTGGACTGCTGTAGCCAGAAATCTTATCTTTAATAATTTCTTTTAATTGGTCTGGAATTGTGTCAAATTCAAGTAAGGCTTTAGGATGAATACCAATTTGACGATTAATTATGAATTCTAGGCGAGCTAATCCAACCCCATGGTTGGGAATTTGAGAGAAGTTAAAGGCTAATTCAGGATTACCTACATTCATCATTATCTTTACTGGTAAACTAGGCATAGTTCCGGTGTTTAACTCTAAAACTTGTATGTCTAATTTACCATCATATACATGCCCAGTATCACCTTCACAGCAGGATACCGTTACGCTGGCTCCATTCTGTAGCACGCTGGTTGCTGTTTCGCATCCGACAATTGCCGGTATTCCAAGTTCACGCGCAATAATTGCTGCATGACAGGTGCGCCCGCCACGGTTTGTGACAATGGCGGCAGCACGCTTCATTACTGGTTCCCAATCTGGATCAGTCATGTCAGTTACTAATATATCGCCAGGGGCAACACTATTCATATCACTGTGGTCCTTAACTAAGCGCACCACTCCAGATGCAGCTTTTTGTCCAACCGCTCTTCCAGTTACTAACGTATTGCTGCGTTCTGTTATTTTATACTGTATTTGCTTATTGCCTGATTCTTGTGATTTGACTGTTTCTGGTCTGGCTTGTAATATGTAAATTTTGCCATCCACGCCATCTAAACCCCATTCAATATCCATAGGACGTTGATAATGCTTTTCAATTATTACCGCAAATTTAGCTAGTTCAGTAATTTGAGTGTCATTAATAGAGAATTTTTTGCGCTGGGCGTCTTCGATGTTTACAGTGCGTACCGATTTGCCGGTATGAGCTGTATCAGCAAATTCCATCTTAATTATTTTGCTGCCCATACTTTTACGAATAATCGCGATTTTATTATTAGCTAATGCAGGTTTATATACATAAAATTCATCTGGGTTTACCATGCCTTGAACTACACATTCACCCAAACCGTAGCTAGAGGTAATAAAAACAACTTTATCAAAGCCAGACTCAGTATCAATAGAGAACATCACCCCAGAACTGGCAATGTCAGAACGTACCATTTTTTGAATACCGGCTGATAGATAAATTAAGGAGTGATCAAATCCTTTATGTACTCGGTAAGAAATTGCCCGATCATTATATAAAGACGCAAAAACTTGTTTAATGGCTAATTTTATTTGATCAATTCCATGAATATTTAAATGAGTATCCTGCTGTCCCGCGAAAGAGGCATCAGGTAAGTCTTCTGCAGTAGCTGATGAGCGTACTGCAACTGAAATCTCACTTCCATATATTTCTAACATTTTAGCATATGCGGTTTCAATATCTTTTTCTAAATCTTCTTGGAAGGGTGTTTCAATAACCCATGCTTGTATTTGGCGTGCAGCTTTGGCTAATGCGATAACATCATCCACATCTAAGCTAATGAGCAAATCATCAATTTGTTCTTTTAAATTATTTTGGTGGAGAAATTTTTTGTATGCCTCAGCGGTTGTTGCAAAACCACCCGGTACTCGTATACCTTGTTGGTGTAATTGAGATATCATCTCACCTAAAGAGGCATTTTTACCACCAACAACCGGTACATCTTTCATGCGTAAATTTTCAAACCAGATAATATTTTGCATAAGCTTAATTCCCTTAAATCTGTGATGTATTAGAGCAACTATTTATAAAGCAACCATTTTTAATACTAATCCATAATAATTAAACGTATAGATGTATAGATTAAATTTGCATAGATTAATTATTCGGTAAGTATTCTACCATATTTTTAGCTAATATAGGAAAGAGCACATGATATTTTAAAAGATGCGACATAAATTCGAGTTAGATGATTTTTTCATTTAGTAATTATTAGTTAGTGAAGCATAGTCTTTAATAATGAATATACACCACCTAGAATTACAGTTGACACTCCACAACCAGTCCAAATGATAAATTTTAATGTATCATAGCGCAAGCTGGCTATTTCTTTTTGTAATTCTAATTTTGCTTGTTGTATATCATGTTTGGTGGCAAATTCTTTATTATTAAATTCATT
Organism: Pseudomonadota bacterium; assembly: GCA_030917485.1. Lineage (GTDB taxonomy): Bacteria > Pseudomonadota > Gammaproteobacteria > Burkholderiales > UBA11063 > Aquella. The sequence continues at coordinate 5,006 of JAUPUP010000152.1, read as the reverse complement.
TTTTATCTCTTTTTTAACTTCATCAATAGTAGCGGTATATAAATACTCCATTTCTCTAGCATGAAATTTTGCGACATCACTGGGGATGCCAAGTTTTTCGGCTTTTTCAACATAGTCTAAAGTATCAAAATGCAGGGTTAATCTTGACATATTCTTACTCCTTACGTACTAAATTTTACCATAACTGGTCTTAATTCTTAATAATTATAGATTATGACAGTTAATTTATTTAATTTACGAATACAATTAATAATTGATATTAGGATTAGCCATCAATTGCTGCACATGTTTGGCAATCATATATTCTTCATCAGTTGGAATTATACTCACTGTAATTTTGCTTTGATGCGTACTAATAATATTTTTATTTTGAGAATTAGCCTCATTATTTAGCTCTACGCCCTGAAAGTGTAAGTATGAGCAGATTTTTTGTCTAATTTGTGGGTTATGCTCGCCAATACCTGCCGTGAATACCAATGCATCGCATCCACCCAAAGAGACACTAAGTGAGCCTATTTCACATGCAGCCCGATAGCAAAATAATTCAATAGCTTCAGATGCATGAGGGTTGGTATTGCTCTCATTTAATAATTGACGCATATCATTACTTAATCCACCAGATACTCCAATTAAGCCAGATTGATGATACAACAAATCCACCACTTGGTCAATTGAGTAATGCTTTTCTTGTATCAAATAGATAATTACACCTGGATCAATAGTGCCACAGCGTGTACCCATCATTAAGCCGTCCAGAGCAGTAAATCCCATCGAACTTGCCACACTTTTTTGTTCATATATGCCGCACATGCTAGCGCCATTACCCAAGTGTTGTACTATTACTCGTTTGCGACCGATATCACCGATATATTGGGTAATTACCGAGGCAATATATTCGTAAGATAAGCCATGAAACCCATAGCGAATTATACCTTGCTCAGTTAAAGCGCGTGGAATCGCAAATAACTTAGCTAAGTGATTCTGCGTATAATGAAAACTTGTATCAAAACACGCAATTTGCGGTAATTGCGGATATATTTTTGCAATGATTTTGATTGGATTAATATTATGCCCTTGATGCAGTGGCGCTAATGGAATTAATTCTTCCATTTGTTCTATTATGTGTGGAGTTACTTTTACTGGACATTTAAAATAAGTCCCGCCATGAACAACTCGATGCCCAATTGCAACTAAAGATACTTTAGATAATACCCATTCAAATAAGGTGTTAAATAATGTGGTATAGTCATTTGATGGTATGTTTTGCTGGACAAGTTTAGCGTGTTCAAAATTTGATATAGTTAAATTAGATTGTTCTGGGTTTATTTCCAGAACTCCATGATAAATTAACTTGCAGTCACAAGATAAGGTTGACATAATCTCAAAAACAGAAAATTTAATGCTGGATGATCCTGCATTAACCACTAAAATAGCCTGTTGCATTTTTGTATTACCTTGTTATAATAATTTAATTTATTTTATTTAAAATCATCTAGTTATTTACTTAATATCAGATAATTATTCACTTAAAAACTTAAAATCACCAGGTTATTTACTTAAATCCGGTGGATTAAATTCAGTGGATTTTATGAGCAATTAAGCTTTATTTCAGCTTTTTTACGTGCATATACTAAAGCTAGCACTGACGAGGCTAAGCGTGATAATTCATCGCTGCCGCGACTAGTCAAAATAATTGGTACTGTTGCCCCCATTACAATTCCAGCCGATTCCATTTCAGATAGGTAAGTCATTTGTTTATAGAGTAAATTACCTGCCTCAATATCTGGAACTATAATAATATCAGCATTTCCAGCTACTTCTGAATGTATACCTTTAATTGATGCCGATGCCATAGAAATAGCATTATCAAATGCCAGCGGTCCATCTAAAATACCGCCGGTAATTTGTCCACGCTCAGACATTTTACATAATGCTGCTGCATCCAGGGTGGATGGAATTTTTTCATTAACTGTTTCTACTGCCGATACAATAGCAACTCTAGGTGTGCCTAAGCCAAGTGTAGTAAATAAATCAATTGTGTTTTGGATGATATCAACTTTATCATCTAATTTGGGAAACATATTCAGTGCTGCATCACTAAGGAATAAAGGTTTTTTATAATTTTCCACTTCTATTGCAAATACATGACTCATTCGTCGTTCCGTTCGAATTCCTGTTTCTTTATTTACGACGGCTGACATTAGTTCATCAGTGTGCAGTTTGCCTTTCATTAATGCCTCAACTCTTCCAGATCTAGCCATTTGTACTGCCACTTCAGCTGCTTCATGACTATGCTTAGTATCAACAATTTCAAAGGTGGAAATATCAACTCCAGCTTCATTAGCCGCATTAATAATTTTTTGCTTGGGACCAATCAAAATAGGAGTTATAACATTTTGCTTAGCGCTGGCTACCGCACCTTTTATGGATAATTCATCAACTGGATGTACCACCGCAGTTATTAATGGCGCAAACGATCCTTTCATATCCATTAATTGTTTATTCCATCCGGAACCTTTGCGTTCTAATTTTATGGTTGGCATAATAATACGCTCACGTTTAATTTTAGTTTGAGGCGCAATTACTTTTGCCTGTCCGCTAATAACTATCTTGCCATTTTGAGTAGTGCATTTGCACTCAAATTCAATAGTATTATCAGATGGGTTTTTACTTGTTGCAGTTACTGTTGTTGTTATTACATCTCCCAACATAATTGGCTGTAAAAATTTTAGGCTTTGGTCTAAATAAACAGTACCGGGACCAGGAAGGGTAGTACCAAGTAAATTTGAAATTAGTGATGCTCCCCACATTCCATGAGCAACAATTTCATGAAATTTATCATCTTTGGCAAATTCAGCATCTACATGGGATGGGTTAATGTCTCCTGACATAATCGCAAATATTTCAATGTCTTTAGTAGTTAAAGTATGTTCAAGCTTTGCACTATCGCCAATATTTATTTCAGCAAAAGTTTTACATTCTATATAATCCATTTATTTTATCCTTCTTATTTGTTATCTTGCTTGCTGTCTTTATCGTGTAATTTTGTTATTACTCAAAGTCTGAGCTATTGAGTTAGTATATAGCATATACTTGTATAATCTTTGTTTCTCAATTTTGGATTCTAGACTCGAGAGTATTTTATAAAATTTTATAAATACTTCATGTGCATTTATCCAATTAAGAAATAACCTCCATCTACATAAATTACTTGCCCAGTCATGCCACTTGACATGTTGCTAATTAAAAAAGCACTTAAATTTCCGACCTCATCAATGGTTACTGTGCGTCTCATCGGGCTATTTAAATGTGCATTATTCAGCAGTTGATCAAAATTGGCAATACCACTTGCGGCTCTGGTTTGGATGGGTCCTGGGGATATAGCAAATACCCTGATTTTATCCTGAGCCAGCTCATTAGCTAGATAAGCAACTGTGGTTTCAAGGCAGGCTTTAATTGGTCCCATAATGCCGTAATTATTGATTACCTTATCTGCACCAATATAAGTCATGGTTAAAATAGTCCCACCGTTTGGCATGATTTTTTCCGCCTGTTTAGCACAAGCTATTAGTGAATAACATGAAATATTAGCGCTTTGGGCAAATCCATGAGACGAGCAATCGACTACGCGTCCATGCAGACTTTGCGGATCTGCAAATGCCATAGAATGAATCACAAAGTCAATTGTACCATATTGTTCTTTTACGTAATTAAATAGATTGGCAACACTTTCTTCATCAGTATAATTAAACTCAATTAGATTGGTTAAGCCAATTTGGTCGCACGCCTCTTTAAGATGCGAGTAGGCTTTTTGGTTTTGATATGTGGCTATAATCTCAGTGCAGCCATGTTCATGTAGAACGCGGGCGCAGCCGTAAGCAATGCTGGTATTGTTTGCAATACCTATAATCAGTCCCTTTTTAGAGGATAAGTCTGTAATGTTCATTATTTTTCCTTTACTTTAATATTTTATGGCAATTGTATCATAAATTCTTGTTTTTTTGAATAGTTATTGTAATGTTGTGTGCACCGACCGCTAATTCATAGGTGATGTAACCTGTGCTATTATATTTTTGATTTTAACAAAAAACTTATCTGCTAAAAATGTAGGTGTTAATGCAGTTTTAAATGAGCGATAATACTGATACAAGGCTTAAGGGTGAATATTGAATGTTTATTACTTAAGTAGTTTTAATAATTTTTTAAATATATGGGATGCGGTTATGAAAAAAATTACATTAGGTGTTGCATTGAGTTTAGGCATTGCTAGTTCATTTGCTGTAAGTAATAATATTGGTGCTGCTGCAGTTGAAAGTGATAACTTAGCCAGCCTAGCAAAATATTGTGAAACTCCCCGTGGTGGTTTACCAGCAGGTAAGGTTGTAAATATGGTAGCAAAATTTAGCGCTAGCAATGGTACGGTTGAGGGTATCACTAAACAATTTTGCCAGTATGAATTTAAGGGCAATCTTGCTGTAGTTGGATTAGAAACCTTGTCTACCAAGCCTACATTAGCTGCGACTTATGCTTTATTAGAGAAAGCAGATCCAGATAAACCATTTCCTGAGCGTCCGTATAGTAATCCATCGCTAAATGCTTGTCGTACATTACATGGTTCTGAAATAGTTTTTGCTGTTCCAAGTGGCGGTTATACTGATGATATTGGTGAAGCTGATATTTGTATGTTTGGGGATGGTTCTTCAATTTCAGCTTGGACAATTCTGTATATGTCTACAGGATCTCGCCAAGATATGCGCAAACATATACGCTCTAAACCAATGAATATAGATATACCTGAGTTAAATTAATAATTAAGTCAAGCTGAATTTTATCCTGCACGCCGTAAAACCATGTTCTTTAGGGCATGGATATAAGGCGTTAATTGAGCGCAGCTTTGCCCGCCCAACTATGATATACTAACTGTCTCTTAACCGAGCTACGGCAGGACTTGCCGGAAGTAAGGCTTGTGGAGACAATATGAGACCTGCGAGGTAGTTAGTTGGAGT
>JAUPUP010000151.1 GCA_030917485.1 Pseudomonadota bacterium | reverse complement strand
ACTGTAAATGTGGTGTTTTTTACAATATTTTTTTATTTATAAATAATTAATCTAGCTTTGTACTAAGTAATTTGCAGCAATTTCATTGAATTCAATTAATTGCTTGTCTATCCATTGCTGATCATAATTTAATTCTGTCGCTAATATTTTAGCAACATTGGGAGCAATTTCAATAGCAGCCTTTGCATCGAGTAAAATTGATCTGGTTCGTCGCATGAGAATATCTTCTATAGTTCGAGCTTTTTCATAACGAATGTGATATATAACTTCAGCAATATAATATGGCAATCGCGGATGTAATCGGGTATTGTCTCCAAGCTCCTCCTGAATTTTGATTACTGCCGTATAATCAGAACCATATACGTTTAAAGGGTAGGGTATTATCTCATCAGTATTGCCAAACAAGCTCAAGGTTTTGCTAATTGATTTACTTGGTGGCAAAAACTTATGAGCAATTGCAAAATTAATTGCGTCTTCACCCATTAAGCGATAAATTGTCCATTTGCCACCCACTGCAGAGATTAAGCCACTTTGACTAAGTAATATTTCATGTTTACGGGATATTTTAGCAGTTGCTGGTGTACCAGTTGCTGGTGTACCAGTTGCTGGTTCACCAGTTACTGGTTTACTGTGTGATTTATTTGGGTTATTATGAATTGTATTGGATGGATAAACCAATGGACGTTGTCCAGCAAAAATTGATTTTATGTCTTTACGCGTAATTTTGCGGATGGTATAATTATTTAAAGTATCCAGAATAAAATCAATTTCTGAACTAAGTGCTGTAGGTTCGAGTGTTGGTTTGTCAATGGGAATGTCAGTTGTACCAACCACAATTTTGTCATGCCAAGGCAGCACAAATAATACACGACCGTCACTGGTTTCAGGTATCACAATAGCGTGTGATGAATCAAAAATGTCTTTGGCAAATACCAAATGAGTACCTTGGGCTGCTGCTACATTTTTATGCACTGCAGCAGGCTCATCCATATCTAATATTGTATCAGTTAGAGTGCCGGTGGCATTAATTATAGCTGCGCCATATAGGGTAAATTGTTTATTATTTATCTTGTCTAAGACTTTAACACCAGTGATAGCAAATTCATCATTTTTAATTAATTTTATTACTTCATGGTAATTATATGCAGCACCGCCCAGTTGTTCAAATGTTCTGAGTAAAGTAATCAACATTCTGGTATCATCGAATTGTCCGTCAAAATACACTACACTGCCACGTAATCCCTCCGGATTTAAGTGTGGGGCAATATTTAGCGTTTTTTTTGGGTTCAAATATATACTTTTAGCAATTCGCTGTTTTCTACCTAGAAAGTCATACAATTTAACCCCAATGAAATATTTGATTTGCTTAGCTAAAGAGTAAAGCGGTACCAAATATGGCTGGGTTTTAGCAATATGTTTGGCATTATTTAAAAAATAATATCGTTCGGTTAAACCTTCTTTGACTAATCCTAAATCTAAGTTAGCTAGATAACGCAGACCCCCATGAATTAATTTGGTTGACTTAGATGAGGTTCCTTTGCCAAAATCGTGCCCTTCGAGCAAAATAGTTTTATAACCGCGTGATGCAGCCTCAACCGCCACACCTAGACCTGTTGCTCCGCCTCCGATAACAATTACATCAAATTGTTGCTCTATTGTCTCATCTATTAGCATATTATTTATTCCTATCTGCTGATTAGACTTTTTTCTAACCCACATCTTTATCAAAAATACTTGGTTACAAAATGAGTCTATTCTTTTGCCCATGAATGACATCTACTAACTGCATCATACCATTTTTCTAGAAGCTCTTCACGTTCACTATTATGCATGTGTGGCTCAAATTTACGCTCTAACTGCCATACCGATTCAAGCTCATCAATTCCATTCCAAAAGTTGACAGCAATACCGGCTAAATAAGCAGCACCAAGTGCAGTGAGTTCTAAGAGTTTGGGGCGTTCAACTACGGTATCCAATATATCAGCTTGAAATTGCATTAAAAAATTATTTTTACAAGCCCCGCCATCTACACGTAAACTAGTTAAACGTTGATTAGCATCATTTTCCATAGCTTTGACTATATCTGCAACTTGAAATGCAATAGATTCTAATGCTGCCCGCGCTATGTGTGCTTTAGTTGTGCCACGAGTAATACCCAACATAGCGCCCCTGGCATATTGATCCCAATATGGAGCGCCAAGTCCAGCAAATGCTGGCACTAAAAAAACCCCTCCATTATCAGGAACACTGGTAGCCAAATGTTCAATTTCATTTGCATCATCAATAAATTTTAAACCATCGCGTACCCATTGAGTTACCGCTCCACCAATAAAAACACTGCCTTCTAAACAATACTGACGATTATTGTGTCCAGAGTTGGCAAAATTCCAACCTATGGTAGTTAGCAGGTTATTTTTTGATTCCAGCGCGTGAGCGCCAGTATTCATGAGTAAAAAACATCCAGTGCCGTAAGTGTTTTTAACCATACCAGGATTTATACATAGATTACCAAAGGTTGCGGCTTGTTGATCTCCAATAACCCCAGCAATCGGAATTCTAGCCCCGAATAATCCAGAACTAGCTTCACCTATAATTCCTGAGGATGGTACAATTCCTGGTAATAATTCATGTGGAATATCTAAAATAGAAAGTAATTCTTCATCCCAGTCCCCACTATGAATATTAAACAATAAAGTTCGTGATGCGTTAGATTCATCAGTGACATGGTTGCGCCGATTAGTCAGATTCCAAATTATCCAGCTATCTACTGTACCAAAGGCTAACTTACCCATTTTAGCTTGTGCTCTACTGCCTGGTACATGATCTAATATCCACTTTAGTTTGGTTCCAGAAAAATAAGCGTCTAACACCAAGCCGGTTTTTTGTTTAAAGAGCTTGTCTAGCCCTTCATTTTTTAAGTTATCAATTATATCTGCGGTTCGTCTATCCTGCCATACAATAGCATTATATATAGGCATACCAGTGTCTTTATTCCAGACGATAGTGGTTTCCCTTTGATTGGTAATCCCAATCGCTGCAATATCTGAATGAGTAGCCCCAATTGCCGCCATTGCCATTTTGGCTACCGTTAGCTGACTTAGCCAAATTTCGTTAGGATCATGCTCAACCCATCCCGGCTGAGGAAATATTTGCCTAAACTCTTGGTTTTGAATGGAAGCAATACCACCATTTTTATCAAAGAGTATCGCCCGTGATGAAGTAGTACCTTGGTCTAGAGCTAGAATATATTTAGTCATGATATATTTATCTTTCTGCCTATGGTATAGTCATATAAAAATGCCCCAAGTGGTCCACCAATTAATGGTCCAATTATTCCTTGAGTCCAAATGTAAGAGTTGTCAGTTAATCCATTATTCTGAAAACCTAATAGAGTAATCAACAGCCTTGGGCTAAAGTCACGTGCTGGATTCATTCCGTAGCCATGCATTCCGCCAAAAGATAGACCTATTGCAATGACTAATAGAGCTACTGTAAATGGTGCTAAAAATTGAGCTTTATCTAAAGTGAAATGGTCGACAATTGTTAAAATTCCAAATAATAAAATGGCAGATGCAATTAGTTCTGACATAAGGCTGGGTATAAAAGCATTTACTGCTGGAAAAGTAGTAAATATTGCAGAACTGTGACTAAGGTTGGGGTCAACAATGGCAAATTTAGCCTGGTAAAAATAATAAACTATAGCCGCACCTAGAAATGCGCCAATCATTTGAGATAATACATAAAATGGTAGTTTGCGTGCAGGAAAACGTTTGGTTAATACTAAGGATAAAGTTACTGCTGGGTTTAAGTGTGCACCACTGATTCTGGTGCTTACCAAAATACCAAATAATACTGCTAAACCCCAACCAAAGCTAACCGTTACATATTCACCCAAATTAAATAATGAGTTCATGGCACAAGCGCCGTCTCCAAATAACAGAATAAATAGAGTTCCACACAATTCTGCCATACACTCTCTAAGTAATATTTTATTTTGCATGATTTTTTGCTCTTTCTAAACGCCGTTCGTTTGGGGTTTTACATAGGGGGCGATAAATTTCAATTCGATCATTAGGTTGAAGATGGTATGTATCAAGATTAATTTTCTTTCCGAAGATACCTACACATAACTTAGTTGAGTTAGATAAATCTAATTCCGGGAATTCTGCGTTAATTTTTGACATATAAATAGCTTCAAGTACAGAAGTTTGATTTTGTAATACATCGACACGCAGGACTACCTGCTTAGCGGGAATTGCATAAGTTACTTCAACTTGCATATTAGAGCCTTTCAATCATGTGTAGCCTTAAGATTGTATATTAGTAGAATATGTATTAGCCGAATATTTTCTTCGAGCTTCTTTTATGAAACAGTCTACAATATTTTTACTTATATGACTAAATACGGGTCCAATAAGTTTTTCCAGTAAAATGTTAGAAAATGTATACTCAAGGTTAAAATCAATTCTACATCCGTGATCTCCAAGTGGAGTGAATTGCCAAAGTCCAGCTAAATGTTTAAATGGTCCTTCTACTAACTGCATTTGTATGGTTGAGTACGGCGATTGAGTATTAGCAGTAACAAAATACAGCTTAATTTTTAGGTATTCAAGATATACCGCCCCAGTTATTTGATTACCATTATGGTTTCTAATTTCACTACGAGTACACCATGGTAAGCAGTTCGAATAATTTTCAACATCACTAACCAGCTCAAACATTTGTTGTGGAGTATATTCTATAATAACACTTTTATTTATTTTTAGCATATACTCTTTGTCTTTTAATCCTGAACTGTTTTATATCTTGCGAGTATTTGTTAGCTAGCTAAGCTTGCGACACGCCACTATGTAGTTTATATCTACATTGCTACCCAATTTTGCCTTTTGAGTAAGGGGATTATAACGGATTCCCTTTATATCAATTAATTCAAGTTGATGCTGCGCAAGTAGTGAGCGCAGTTTTGACGGTTTAATAAATTTAGTATAATCATGAGTACCACGTGGGATAATATTTATTATATATTCTGCAGCAACCACTCCTAGAGCATAGCTTTTTAAATTACGGTTAATGGTAGAAAAAAATCCCAAACCATCAGGTTTTAGAAGTCTGCTGCATTGGTCAATTATGTCCTCTGGATCGGATGTATGCTCTAACATTTCCATACAGGTTAAAATATCAAATTCACCAGCATACTCTTGTGCTTTGCTTGTAACATCAGTACATTCGTATATTATGTTAAGTCGGCTTTCAAATAAATGTAGCTTGGCTGTTGCAATTGATTGCTTAGATAAATCTATGGCCGTAACTATTGCCCCCAAGCTTGCCATACCTTCAGCAAGAATACCGCCCCCGCAGCCTATGTCAATAATTTTTTTATTTGCAAGGCTATCTACATGGTTTTGCATAAATTTAAGTCTTACCGGATTAAGCTGGTGCAAAGTCCTAAATTCACCATCCAGATTCCACCATTCATGTGCTAATTGATCAAATTTATCTATTTCAGCAGCATCAGAACCCATCATATGTTATCCTGTTTGTCATGTGCTCCAGCTAGGCGTCGATTAATTAAATTGAGAAATTCATCACCAAATTTATTCATTTTATTATTTAAACTTTGTACATCTGAGGAAAATTTATTATAAAAAATATAAGCAGGGATGGCTACAAATAACCCGATTGCTGTAGCTACCAGCGCCTCAGCAATACCAGGTGCAACTGAGGCTAAAGTTGCCTGCCCAGCATTGCCAAGCCCAATAAATGCGTGCATTATTCCCCATACTGTACCAAGTAAGCCGATATATGGGCTTACTGATCCAAAAGTTGCTAAAGTACTTAAACTTTTTTCATAACGATCAAGTTCAGAATCTAGTGTTGAATTTAGGGCGCGTTCAATATTTTCTATTACAGGGCCTATATCTGAAATACCTTGTTTACTTAATTTGTTATATTCATTGATACCCTGGAAAAATAGCGCTGCAACTGAATTTTTACTGCCTTTGCCGCTAATGCTGTTAAATAAGCTGGATATATTGGTTGAGGCATTGTATTGTCTCAAAAAACTATAGGTGTCAAATTTAACTTTAGCCAAACTTACCCATTTTCCAAAAATTATACCCCAGGACACCACTGAGAATATCATCAAAATTACAATTACTATTTGTACTATTATACTTGCATTTAAAATTAATTGGAGTATTGAAATTTCTTGTTCCATTATAATTGCTTCCTTTATTAGCGCATAGATGCTTGAATGGGCGTTGGTTCAGTATTTATGGCTGCTGTATTATTTGTTGCATTACATTTATTGCCAATATCGTGCCGGTATTGCATACCCTCAAATTTTATTTGTTTGATTGCCTCATATGCTTTAAGCTGTGCCTGTGATACATCATTACCCATGCCAACTACACAAAGCACGCGTCCGCCGTTGGTATAAAGGTTGTGTTCCACAAGCTTAGTACCTGCATGAAAAATTTTTATATCCGGATCTAGAGAGCTGGAATATGGGGTTAGCTGGTTTGGATTTAACTCATTCCGACTAATGCTGTCCAAGCCAGTGATTATATCATCTTTTCGCGGGTGTTCAGGATAGCCGAAACATGCGAGCACTACGCCAAGTGCAAATTTATCTTCCCAATCTGCCCGAATTTGATCTAGTTGTTGATTAAGACCAGCATCAATCATATCTGCCAGATCACTTTTTAAGCGCAGCATAATTGGTTGAGTTTCAGGGTCGCCGAGCCGACAATTATATTCTAAAACTTTAAAATCATGATTTTTCTCATCAATCATCAATCCGGCATATAAAAATCCGGTATATATACATCCTTCTTGATTCATTCCGTCAATTACCGGTTGAATTGCACGCTCAATTATTTTTTGATGCAGCGTCTCATTGACAATAGGTGCTGGTGAATATGCTCCCATACCGCCAGTATTTGGACCTTCATCATTGTCGAGTAGACGTTTATGATCTTGAGAAGTTGCTAAAGCCAAGATGTTTTTACCATCAATCATTACAATAAAACTAGCTTCAACACCGCTGACAAATTCTTCAATAACCACCTTATTGCCAGCATTACCAAATTTATTGTGTGAGAAAATATCGTTGATGAAATTAGCTGCCTCCGTGGTTGAGGTTGCCACCAACACACCCTTGCCAGCAGCTAGACCATCTGCCTTAATTACTATGGGTAATTTTTGAGTTAATAGATAATTATGAGCATCTTGCCCATTGGTGAATACTTGGTATTTGGCTGTGGGGATATTGTATTTTGCCATAAAATCTTTAGCAAACGCTTTTGAGGTTTCAAGCTGGGCAGCATATTGGTTAGGACCCCAGATTTTTAGCTTATGTGCTCTAAATTCATCGACAATACCTTCTGCAAGAGGAGCTTCTGGTCCTACGATAGTGAAATCTATATTATTAGTTTTGGCAAAGTCAATTAATTGCTTAATCTGGCTAAGTTCTACGTTTTGTATTTTAGGTTCCAAGAAAGTTCCCGGGTTGCCTGGAGCAACAAATACTTGTTCTACTTTCTGTGACTGGGTGAGTTTCCAAGCAATAGCATGCTCACGTCCGCCACAACCAATAACTAAAATTTTCATATATGTCCTTTATGTTTTATCTATGAACCTATGATTTATGTCATTATCCATTACTATTAAAGGCTTTTATTTTGGGTAATGCCCAGTATAGTAAGTCCCACTAACAACATACTGATTCTGTGTTATCTGCGCTAACTGGAGTTCCCAATTCTTTATCTATTTCAAATAAATTAGGCAGCATCCCCAACTCTTGCGCAGTTTTAAATGCAGTTAGTAACTTACCATTAACCATATTATATAAGTTTTCATAACTATCAATAACTAAATAGGTTTTTTGCATTTTATCATAGAGGTATGGGGTACGTTATGCCTCAATTAAATTAAATTCCACACGGCGT
>JAUPUP010000150.1 GCA_030917485.1 Pseudomonadota bacterium | reverse complement strand
TTCGGATATTGCTCAACAACTTCACGATATGGGGTATACCTATTTATATAGATTTTCCGGCGAAAATTCAGAAGATATTGATTGTGATGGTTATGCCACTGCATTACTTAAAACTGATATAGATAGTATACAAAAAACTTTGTCTAAAACAGCGTAATATGCTTAATTGAGTTTAAACAAAGATTTTCGTTTAGCATTTTCATTAGATTTAGCATAGAACTGCGCGGTAACAGAAATGTTGCTATGCCCTAGTAGGTCTTTGATAGTAGATAAATTAACTCCTTTATCAACTAGAGTCCGCGCAACAGTTTTTATCCAGTTAGTTAACTTAGTGAATCATAAATAATTTAATTACAAAAAACAGTAAATGCTTTTTATTCCGGTATTCTATTCAGTTATCCTATAACTATAGCTAGCCTGCATTTTTATGTTTTATTTATGTTTTGTATAAGGTTGATAAAGGTAGGTATTTGGCGGATGCAGGTATCATAACTTCGTGCTTTTGTGTATTTCAGTATGTTATAATCGCTCATTAGATGCCTGTAGTTAATCTTGCCACTTAAAATGCTATGATGGTATGATAGCGTGTGGAAGTTCAAAACTAAATGCTTACAATTATATACTCAAAGACGAAGAGTATAGAATCAAAAAATATAGAATACAAGTCTAGCAGTGATAAATAAGAAGTGATAAAAAATGTCAAAAATTACTATAGTTCCAGATAATGTTGAGTTTACTGTGTCGTCTGATGAGACTATTTTGGATGCCGGGTTAAGGCATAAGTTAAATTTACCGCACTCGTGTAAAAACGGCGTGTGTAGCTCATGTAAAACCAAGATTATTGAGGGTGAAGTTACTCTTGATTCATATAACCCTAAAACTTTGACTGATAGCGAACGAGAACAGGGTTACACGCTGCTATGTAAGGCTCATGCTTTATCGGATGTGGTATTAGATATCCCGAATATTTTAGATGGATTTCCAATTAAAATTTTGCCGGCTAAGGTTACATCAATAAATAAAGCTCATAAAATTGCTATTATCAACTTAAAATTGCCGGCAAATATGGCATTTGGTTTTTATGCTGGACAATACATTGAGGTAATGATAAAAGGCAAAAATCGAAGTTATTCTATCGGCAGCAGTCCACAGCAGAAAAATGAAATAGAAATTCATGTTAAAAACTATCCAGGTGGCATATTTTCTGACTATGTGTGGAATGAATTAAAGATAGACAATATACTGAGGTTTAGAGGTCCATTGGGAACATTTCGTTTGCAAAATACAAATAACCCTATTGTGTGTATTTGTACTGGTACTGGGTTTGCCCCGATAAAAGCAATTTTGGAAGATATGTATATTAATGAAGACCAGCGAGAAATTACCCTTTATTGGGGTAATCGTGAGATTGAAGACTATTATTCTCTAGATGTGATAGAAAAATGGCGCAAAAAATTAAATATCAAGGTGGTACTATGTTTGTCTAAAAAAGATGCGCCAACAACCGCAGCAGATTATTTTCTAGGCTATGTGACAAGTGCGTTAGTTGAAGACTTTACCGATTTATCCAACCACGAAGTTTATGCTTGTGGTAACCCTAGCATGATTGAGCAAGTGTTTGAGATAGCTTGCAATAAGCTTGAGTTGTTGCGAGAACGTTTTTTCTCGGATGCATTTATTCCTTCTGTAATTTAAATTAAAATTCGAAAGTGTATTCTTAAATAATATTAAATGTTAATGAATTTAATGAATTAATGATAAAAGTAAAAAAGATAAAACTAATTATAATTATCTTGATAATGGTAGGGTTAAATTCGGCGTGTGGGTATAAAGGTCCGTTGTATTTGCCTAAAAATCTGGCTGAAGCAGTGAGGTAGTTACAATAAATTTATTAGGGCAATTAATGAAAAAGTTACATCCAATAGCTTGGTATGATTATATACTTGTAGTGGTTTTATTCATTTTAGGGCTGGCGTTTATTTATCCATTTACTGTGAGCGGTTTCAGTGGAGATTCTAACCAGTATTTTTCCTGGATTAAAGATATCTATACCCATCATGGTGGATATTTTTCATGGACAACTGCCGCTGGATACAATCAGTTTTCTATTATTCATTTGTTTTCTTTAGCGCTTGGCAGCGTAACCTATAAATCACCAGTTGCATTCTTTATGGTGGTAAATTATTCCGAGCTGATTTTGCTGGCTTTTGCTGGTTGTATTTTTATCAAATTAGTAAACTTTAACTCCCATACTGCTCAATTAACCAAATGGGTTTATGGCCTACCGTTTTTTATTGTGTATTGGACTTTGGTTTGTTTATTTGCTGGTGGAACTGCTCCACAATCTGTTCCGCTCCAGGCTACGGATCTTTTTTTAATTTTTGTGGATAGTTTTATCGTAATTAGTATTGGATGGTTTTTATTTTTAATCCATAGAATATTTATTATTAAAGACACGCCGAAGTTAAACCTTATTTGCTTTATTTTATTTTCATTATATTTTTCATTAACTACCTTGAGGTTTTTATCTGGAGCAGTATTCACAGAAGCAATACTGCTTATCTGCATACTAATCAGATCTAAGTGGATAGTTAAGTGTGGTTCAAATATAAAAAGCATGGATAAAAATCCGAAACCTTCGAATAAGGGTAACAATATTAGTGCAACAAAAATCAGCAAGTCTGAAGTAGATAAGCCAGATGTTTTGTGGTACGTTCCATTCTCAAAAAAATCTGTAGCTGTTTTAATTGGATTAGGCATAATTTTTATGCTGGGTTATTATGGTTTTTTTATGATAGAACCATATAGCTCGTCTGCGCGATTTGTTTTGCGGGGTAGTGAAACAAGTACAGCACAAGCTTGGAATAATGCGTGTGTAGCTTTAGGGCAGTATGTGGCATTTACTGATTTGAACTTATTAAATATTTTTTTGCGTTTAAGCTATTTTATTATATTATGCTACGGGATTGTAATTTTATTGCATGTTGCTATTCTACCGAAGAAATCAGCTCGGCTTAATTTAGACTATACTCAAATTTTTGGCTTGTTGACGGCAATTAATTTTATATTAGTTACTGCCACTGGTTTATTCTCTCATGGTACGGTATTTCTTGATACTGGAGTTATTGCGCATTATTATGAACTCTCTGCCATTTTTGCATTTTTTACTTTCACAGCCTTCATTCTTAATAAATGCGAAAAAATTAATTCTATTGGTATTGGGCTTAACAGAATTAAGTATATTTCATTAATGGGTCTATTCATAAGTATAATTTTTAGTGGCTTTTATATTAAAGCAAAAAGTAATACTGAGTTTCCAAATTCAAAGTTATTAAGTTGTATTAATGCAAACAAAAATAAATACCAGTTAAAAAATGGAATGGGTGATTTCTGGGCGGTAAATCCGTTAATGGCGCAAACTACAGATACTCGTTTTAGTGTCATTGGATCAATGGCAACCAATCTGGACTATAATTGGCAG
>JAUPUP010000149.1 GCA_030917485.1 Pseudomonadota bacterium | reverse complement strand
TGGTCGGGGCGGTGGGATTCGAACTCACGACCCCTTGATCCCAAATCAAGTGCGCTAACCAAACTGCGCTACGCCCCGACATTGTCCCGATTGAGTTATACGCAACCAAAGAGAGCGTTATTATATATGGTTTAACCCTACACTGTCAACAATTAATCAGGAATTAATAACAAATTTTCTCAAACAATTCAAAATAATTAGCAAATGTTTTACTAACACATTGATAATTCTTAATAATAACTGGAACTCCATAAACCGCTATCAAAGAAAAACACATCGCCATACGATGATCATTATATGTGTCTATTGCCACATTTGCAATAATCTGCTGCGGCGGAACTATCGTTATACTGTCATCTGTAACATTTACTCGTGCACCAAGTTTGGTAAGTTCATTATGCATGGCTAATATCCGATCGGTCTCCTTAACCCTCCAACTGGCAATGCCAGATATAGTACTGACACCCTCAGCAAAAAGTGCCAACACAGCAACGGTCATAGCAACATCTGGCATATCTTGCATATTAATGTTAATGGCGGATAATGGCCTACCTATGCCATCCCTGCGCCCTACCTGAATATAATCATCAGCATAAACTACCTTTGCCCCCATCTGAGCAAGAACTTGAGCAAAATTCTTATCACCTTGCAAGCTGTTTTTCGATAAATTATTAATCCTCACAGATCCAGATATAGCCCCCATCGCCAAAAAATAACTCGCTGAACTTGCATCTGGCTCAATTACATATTCAACCCCAGAATAACCATCACTACCGCTACTAGGCGCAAAAATATGGTATTGGATATTATCATCCGTTTGCGACTCCACCCTACAACCATATTGCTCAAGAAGTGCAAGGGTAATATCAATATATGGCTTCGAAATTAACTTATTGCTGACCTTGATAATAATATCACGCTCAAGTAATGGTAACGCTATTAATAATCCAGTTAAATACTGACTTGATGACTGGCCGCTTATTGTAATTGCAGAAACAAGATTATCCCTAAACTTAGAAATACTCAGTGGCGGGAAACCATCATTATGCAAATAATCAACCGCAGCGCCAATTTGACGCAAGCTATCCACTAAATCATAAATAGGACGCTCATACATACGCTCTATTCCGGTTAAGATATACTCACCTGACATGACCGCTATAACAGCAGTTAAAAATCTAATTGTTGTACCTGAATTACCACAAAAAATACTAGCCGACTTATTAGGAAACTGTCCTTTGCATCCAACTATTTTATATGATGAAGAATTCTGATTTAGGGCCAATTTATTGGGAACTAATTTAATAATCTTAACCCCCAACACAGACAATGCCTGAAGCATTAAAGATACATCCTCAGACACATCCGGCACATTATGAATTATGCTCTCACCATCAGCAATTGCCGACAACAACAAAACGCGATTAGCAATACTTTTTGAACCAGGTAAGTCTAAACATGCATCAGGAATTTTATTGATCGGCGATAAATGTTTATCCGGGTTAATCAAGAAGTAACCCCTCTATTCATTGCATAAATCTGTTGACGCAAATAGTGATCCATGATTACTAACGCAGCCATCGCATCAACAATCGGTACTGCTCTTGGCAGTACGCACGGATCATGACGTCCCTCTGCTTTTACCGTTACCGCCTCATTATCTAAATTAAGCGTCTGCTGCTCTTTATTAATAGTTGAAACTGGTTTAAATGCCACTCTAAAATAAATATCTTCACCATTGGAAATACCACCCAAAACTCCACCAGCATTATTAGTAAGTGTAGCCTCTTGACTATCTTTTAATACAAACGAGTCGTTATGCTCGCTTCCAAGCTGCGCTACCCCAGCAAATCCCGAACCAATCTCAAAACCTTTTACTGCATTAATGCTCAACATAGCCTTACCTAAATCAGCATGTAATTTATCAAAAACCGGCTCACCAAGGCCAATGGGCACATTTTTAATTACACACTTAACAACTCCGCCAATAGAATCGCCTTGCTGCTTAACTTTTTCTACTAGGGTAATCATTTGTGGCGCAACAACTATATCCGGACAACGAATAATATTACTTTCAACATCCGCCAAACAAACTTTTGTAACATCAATATTGGTAATAATGTTCCCTACTTGCTCAACATAACTCAGTATTTCAATCCCCAATTTCTCAGCCAAAAATTTACGCGCAATCGCGCCTGCAGCAACCCGAGCTAATGTCTCACGAGCGCTCGCCCTGCCACTCCCGCGGTAATCACGCATACCATATTTATGCAAATAGGTAAAATCAGCATGAGATGGTCTAAAAATCTTCTTTAATTCATCATAATCTTGAGAACGAGCATCTTTATTATAAGCCAGCAACAAAATTGGCGTACCTGTGGTTTTACCTTCAAATACACCCGATAAAATATGTATGATATCACTTTCTGCACGTGGTGTAGTAATATTGCTCTGCCCTGGCTTTCTTCTATCTAATTCGCTCTGAATATCTGCTTCACTAATAAACAATCCAGAAGGACACCCATCTACAATAACCGCAACCGCACCACCATGCGATTCGCCACAAGTAGTAATTTTAAATATTTGACCAAAACTATTGCCTGACACTATATTTGACTCCACACATGCTTTTCAGCTTTCGATCCTGAACCATCTCAACATTCCACTCAGTTTTAATAATCTGTAATAGCTGTTAAACCGTTAAAACCCATATAAATTTGCTTATACAACCGCACTTTTATCTACACTTTTATCATCGCGCTGCGTTCTTTTAGATTCTTCCATAATTAGAGCAAATAACTCTTTGATAAAAGAAAAGGATAAATTATATCTAGCGCTTAACTGCTGATGAAACCCACGTAAATATTCCTCACGCTTTGCATCAAGAACCTCAATTTTATGTTTGGCTTTATACTCACCAACTTGTTTTACCACATTTTGACGCTTAGCCAGCATAGCTAATAACTCATTATCTATTTCATCAATCTGTCGACGTAATTCTTCCAAAGTATACATCATTAATCAATTTAACCTGTTAATTGTTGATTTTAATTGTTCAAAACATATATTATTAGTAAATTCACTTTTTGTCATGATTTACTCCGACACTAATTTCTCGAGTATTGCATCAAAAACCTCTTCTTTTACATCTGTGATTTTAACACTTTCAAAAAGCTCATATACCGCTTTTTATGCAAATATCACTATAAAAGTAAAACACCATGACAATACATAATAATATAAAACTCAAGTGCTATACAAAGTCAAGTTGCTCTATAAATGTTTTATGGAATCAGTATCTGCATGCTTGATTTCTTCAATTTGTTCCACAGTTAAATTAGTGGCACCGACAATTACAGATATATCTATTCCTAGTATTAACAACTGCTTTGCAATTTCTAACTGTGCTGCTATTTTACCCTCTACTTTACCTTTTTCAATGCCTTTTTCAATGCCTTTTTCGATACCTTTTTCAATGCCTTTTTCAATGCCTTCAGCCAACCCTTTCGCTACACCTTCTTCGTACTTGCCAAGTATGAGGGTTTTTTCTGTTCTAACTGCATCCCAATACGACTCATAGGAGTTTAACTCTCCCGGAGTATATGCAGATTCTTCAGCAAGAGTTATTGCCTCGGATATCTCTG
>JAUPUP010000016.1 GCA_030917485.1 Pseudomonadota bacterium | reverse complement strand
CTTCCTCTGGTGTCTGGTATCTTACGAAATAACTCTAATAAATACATGACTTATAACTCCAATAAATTTTTATTAGACCGTAGTTATATCATATTATTTATTTCATTGTCTAATTATTCTACGAACAGCCTTGTGAATGGGTGGGATGCCACCTAAAAAGATCAAATTAGGTTAGGCTGTGATGTTTTATAATTCTAACTTAACTGTTATTATTTAAGGAGTAAAAAATGTGTCTTTCTTCTATTACATCACTATGCTTTAGGCGGACGTCGACTTCAGCGGGCGCAAATCCAGTACCACCAACTTCTTCAATTTATTTTGGTGCTGCAGGCTCGCAGGAGTCAGGTTTGCCGTTAAGCAGCCCTGTACCAACTGAAAACCATTCCAATTTATTCGTACGAGGAAGTCAAGGATCAGACACGTTTGTGGATTTAGGCGAAAGATATATAAATAGTATGAGAGAACACCTTGTTTCATTTGGGGCTACAATAAAAGAGCTTGGCTGGAATACAGCAACTTTGCATATTGCACTGCTTAATGCAACTTATAGTATCACAAGATTAGTTCAAAAATATGATTTGGATGATTTGACAATATCTGAGCAATATGGTGACGTGTTTCTAGGATTGGTTGTTGCTGAAGTAATTGCAGCCATGGCATTAGTGGCGACTGTTTGGTTGATTAAAGATTCTCACAGAGAGGAGGAGTTGAGTTGGGGTCAAACAATAGATCGTATGAACCTTCCTTATCAGGGTTTAGAAAACTTTTATTCAGTGCTTACCCAGTTCATACGGTTAACTACAGAAAAAGTTATACCAGTTAGGGGTATGCTTCCGTTTGCAGCAATTGTCGGTAGTGTTAATTTTTTTAAGGAATATATATATTTAATTCCAGAAATATTAAAAAACCCAGCATCTTACTTTAATTCCTTTCAGGATTTTATTATAAAGGTTGCAGGCGGTAGTTTGACCTATATACAAACTGAGCTTGTCTGGTATGCCTGTATAGAGGCTCTCAAACAAACATGTGATGAAACTTACTATGATCGTGATGAAAACAAGGAACTATGTATTGATACTATTGATAATACCACTCTTATTAAGTTAGTATTACTGGGGTGTGTTGTTGGATTGGCAGCTTCTGTAGCAGATAGATTAGGTAAAAGTATAAGCAGACATTTTGTAAAGGATGTAAATGGTGTAAATAGTAGTTATACAAGAGTATAAGGAGGGCGTGGTAGAATTATTTTATGTGGAAGTAATTTTGCAATGTGGGCATACTATAACTGTATGACGGAGTAGTAACAATTCCACAAAAATAGCGCCTACTTTCGGGGGCGCTATTTTGTTCATGTGGAGAAAAGAGTTTTTACTTAATATCCATTAGTATAGTACTAACTAATAAGGCTGTTCATTCTATTTACAAATCCTGCTGGGTCTTCCAATTGCATCCCTTCAGTTAATGCTGCTTGATCATAAATGATCAATGCTAAGTCCTTGGTTTCTTGATCGTCTACACTGGCATCCAGCTTTTTAATCAAGGCGTGCTCTGGGTTTATTTCAAGCGTCGGCTTAGTATTTGCAGTTGCTTGACCAGCTTGCTTTAACAACCGTTCCATATGCATACTCATCCCGCTGTTAGGAGCAACCAGGCAGCTTGGCGAATGTACTAGTCGAGTGGTAATGTTTACATCTTGTACTTTTTCTCCCAAAGCGGTTTTAATCTTTTCTAAGATAGGTTTAGCTTTTTCAGCCTGAGCTTTTTGCTCCTCCTCATTTTTATCCTCAAGTTTACCTAAATCTAAATTGGCGCTAGCTGCCGATACTAACTGCTTTTTATCAAATTCATTTAAATGTGATACCACCCATTCATCAATTTTATCGGTTAATAATAAAACTTCAATGTCTTTTTTATTAAAAATTTCTAAATGTGGGCTGTTTTTAGCAGCGTTATATGATTCCGCAGTAATATAATAAATTTTATCTTGCTCACTTGGCATCCGGGCAATATATTCCTCAAGGGTTACAGTTTGTTCTTGCCCACTTGCGGTGGAAGTAAATCGAAGTAATTTAGCTATCCTGTCTTTATTGCTATAGTCTTCAATAACACCTTCTTTAAGTACATTGCCAAATTCTTGATAAAATTTCTTATAATTGTCCGGTTCGTTTTTAGCCATGTCTTCAAGTAGTGATAGAACTTTTTTAGTAGCTCCAGACCTGATAGCGTCAATATCTTTAGATGATTGTAAAATTTCGCGAGATACATTTAAAGGCAAGTCTTGACTGTCAATAATACCACGGACAAAACGTAAATAATTAGGCAGCAATTTTTCAGCGTCATCCATAATAAATACGCGTTTGATATAGAGCTTGATTCCATAACGGCGTTTGTTATCATATAAATCAAATGGAGCTTGAGATGGGATATATAACAACTGAGTATATTCCTGAGTTCCCTCTACACGTGAATGCGTCCAAGTTAATGGTTCATGATAGTCATGCGCAATATGACGGTAAAATTCTTTGTATTCTTCGTCAGTTATATCACTTTTATTTCTTACCCACAGCGCATTAGCTTTATTTACTGTTTCTAACTCTGTGCTTGGTGCTTTTTCTTTACCTTCTTCATCATGCTCCGGCATTTTTAACATTTTGATTGGATAATTTATATGATCAGAATACTTACGAATTAGAGAGCGTAACTGCCAATCTGATAATAAATCATCGTTGCCATCCTTTAGATGTAATACTATAGTTGTTCCACTAGTTTCTTTGGTAGTGTTTTCAATTGAAAACTCCCCACTACCTTCGGATACCCAGTGTACTGCCTTTGAGCTATCCAGACCAGCTTTAAGCGTGGTTAATTCAATTTGTTTGGCTACAATAAACGCTGAGTAAAAGCCAACTCCAAACTGTCCAATTAGGTTGGCATCTTTTTTATCATCTCCAGAAAGTTGATCTATGAATGCTTTAGTTCCTGATTTAGCAATAGTACCGATATTTTCAATTACTTCATCATAACTCATTCCGATACCGTTGTCGGATAGAGTAATAGTCTTTTGGTCTTTATCAAAGCTAAGCTCAACAAATAATTCTTGCCCGTGGTTCAGCTGTGGATGCTTTATTTGTTCAAAGCGCAGTTTATCAATTGCATCGGATGCATTTGACACTAATTCACGTAAGAAAATTTCTTTATTTGAATAAAGAGAATGAATCATTAATTGAAGTAGTTGTTTTACTTCAGTCTGAAAACTCATGGTTTGTTTGCTGCGTTGTTCATGTTGATTATTCATTTGCTAGTTTTCCTCAAAATAAAAAATGTACAATTAAAAATTTAACTATACTCAAAGTCCAGCTTTAGCTTCGCAAGCAAACCAAGGACGAAGAGTATATAATCCACCATAACATAAATATTTAGTTTATTAATTATTGCAATATGCATTCTATATAGGTATGGGCAATGTCAAATTTTTCAAGAGAAGCAACAAATAATTAGTTTTTATTATTAGTTGTTTGGCTGCTAAATAGCTAGTATTAGTTAAAATTGGCTCAAAAATATCTTGACAAAAGCTGGAGGGTGCTATACAATAGCTCACTCATACGGTTAAGCAGTTAAGCGTTAAGTATGAATAGTTATGTGTATGGCGAATTAGCTCAGCCGGTTAGAGCGACGGAATCATAATCCGCAGGTCCGGGGTTCGAGTCCCTGATTCGCCACCATAAATGCCGGCGTAGCTCAGCAGGTAGAGCAGCTGACTTGTAATCAGAAGGTCGAGGGTTCAATTCCTTTCGCCGGCACCACTAAATTTGTCGTATAATGGCCAGGTAGCTCAGTCGGTAGAGCAGAGGACTGAAAATCCTTGTGTCGGCAGTTCGATTCTGCCCCAGGCCACCATTTCACTTGTTCAAATTCTATATCTAATATCCCACTGAATGACAGAAAATTACTAGTGCTAACTGTGTCAACTGAGTTCTTTGGGGATGAAATATGGGGTATTCATCTCATATTTATTCTGCAAACATCAGTCAATAGTTTTATTACTGCCCAGAAAAGGTGATTTTTACTCGTAAGTATTATAGTAAAATTGCGTCTTCGTTATGGGAAAATTATCCAAACAAAAAACACGGGTTTAGTCAAATTAGATTTATTGATTTATTAATTAAAGGAACATATAGTGAGTGTTGAGCAGATAAAAGAAAATATAAAAGAAGATATTAATAGCTGCTATAGCCATTTAGCGGAATATATTGATTTTGAGGGTATGAAAAGATGCATAAAAGAATGCGTGCGTATTGAATTGAGCAATAAAAATATTACTGAACAGGGTAGTAAACTGTTTGGTTATCCGTTCATTCCGTTTACTCAAAAGATTCCATTAAATAAGCAGCAGAGGCCTTTATCTTTATTAATGCAAATAAACCTAAGTGAACTTCCATCTATAAATAATTATCTTCCAAAAGATGGGTTGTTGCAATTTTATATTGATACACTTGAGTGGTATGATTTGAGGCATCCTGATCGGTATCGGGTGAATTATGTGTCTAAAGAAGAGCTACTACAGCCAGCATTAGATATAAGCGGTATGTCGTTATTGAATGAGAATATTACTTATAGAAAGGGTCAATACAGCAAGCAGCAGATAGATACTGGATATATTTTAACTGGTGTAGCCTTAGATTTCTTTTCGGATTTTAGTTATAGATTTTCAACATATGATTCTAGTGATGATTATTTACCATTCACATACAATTTTATAAAAAAGGAAAAGTATGCTATATTTGAGAAAGATGAATATTTATATGACGAATTAAGTGAAGTTCTTGATTCATATCAGGATTTTATAAAAATTAAGTTGGGAGGATACCCATTGTTTATTCAAATGCAGGATGATTTTGATGTGGATAATGAATTACTATTACTAGAGTTATCGAGCTTAAGAAACGTTTTTTCTTTTATAGACTTAGGGAAATTTCATTTTATTGATACTTATAAAAACATTCAAGCTCTTGATTTTTCGAAGGCTAGAGGGATTTTTGAGACCTCATGATTTTTAAGTAAATAATCTATTTACATCAACCTTAAAACTTTGAAAATTTGAATAAATTATTATAAAATACACTTTACTCTATTATTTTTAATAATTCTATGTAGGTATTTATTGAGTTGGTTTTAATCATCTCATTGGTCAATTGATATCGCCATATTTTGGCTTTGGGGCAGCCGTGGTAAAGTCCTATCATATGACGAGTAATATGGTGAAGTGGAATGTTTTTTGCGGTGCATTGTTCTAAGTACGACAGCATCGAATGTGCAATTTCAAGTCTAGTTGCTATTGGAGTAGATTCGCCAAACCATGTCTGATCAAAAGTACTGAATAAATATGGATTATAGTAAGCTTCGCGTCCTATCATTACCCCGTCAACATACTTTAGGTGGTTATTTATTTCATGGACGGTTTTTATTCCACCGTTTATACTAAATGTAAGCTGGGGAAAATCCTGCTTTAGTTTATACACGTAATCATATTTAAGTGGTGGTATTTCTCGGTTTTGCTTAGGCGAAAGCCCTTTAAGAATAGCATTTCTCGCATGGACTATAAAGTGACTGCAGCCACTTGCTGCTATTGTTGCAACAAAATCATGTAAAAAAGAGTAATCTTCATTATAATCCAGTCCAATCCGGTGCTTAATAGTTACGGGAATATGAACAGCTTCTTGCATCGCTTGCACACAATTGGCTACTAACTGTGCATTATTCATCAAACAAGCGCCAAAGTTACCCGATTTTACTCGGTCTGACGGGCAGCCGACGTTCAAATTAATTCCATCGTAGCCATATTGCTCACATTTCAGGCTGGCAAGCACTAGTTTTTCAGGATTACTACCGCCCAATTGGGCAACAACTGGGTTCTCTTCTTTGTTGAATTGCAATAATTTCTCACAATCACCATGGATAATTGCATCGGCGACTACCATTTCTGTGTATAAAATAGTATGCCGTGTAATTTGACGCATAAAATATCGAAAATGACGGTCAGTCCAATCTAACATTGGGGCAATGGCAATAAGTGGCATCTAAAACTACTCTTTTTTATTTTTTCAGCCTAAATTATGCCATACTTTGCAACTGCTTCGAATATTTTGATAAGTTAGTTACACTCAGTCAAGTACTATGAATTAAAATAACTATCTCTATCTAAGTATAGCAGGGTAAAATTTGAGTAACAAGAAGTTATGCTTAGTGATTTAATTAAAGATATATGTTCAACCCGATGGTTCAACCTAAAGCAATGTCGTATTTAAGGATGGTGTGATTTTTTATGTGCTTCTGCCGGTTAATTGCATTTATTTTGATTTTTAGTTTATTGCTAACCGGATGTAGTATTATGTCTAGTGATGTGCCCAATAGTAGCAAGCAGTCAATACCCGCAGTTAAACTGCCTGCTGCGCCATTATCTGATTTAGTAGAAACACATAATGCCCAAATAGCTTATATAGCGGAGGGAAACGGAAAGTTATATTTGTGTCATGTTGAGAGTCGCAATAATCAATTATCAGGTTGTAGTGTGACCGGTTTTGAATCAGATGGTGCTATAAATAATTCTGTGGCTAATTTTGTAGCCAATTCCGCAGTTAATTCTGCAGATAATTCTGTAGTTGAGTGGTCGCCAGAGGATATTGAATTCTATACTATTAATGGTATTAAGTATGCTTATATTGCAAGTAATACTACAATATTTATGTGTACTGTATCTGGGGATAATCTGGTTAATTGTCATAGTACTGGCAATAACTATACTCGTGAGTTAAATTGGTTACCCAATGGTTTAAAATTTATTAATGAAAGTGGCATAACTTATGCTTATGTTACGGCATTTAAGGCAGTGTATAAATGCGGTCTTGAAAATGATGGTAATCTGAAAGACTGTAAAGTAACCGGAACAAGCCTTTTGAACAAACCCATAAAGTGGCTGCCTAATAGTATTACTTTTAAACAGATCAATGGGCATGAGTACGCTTATATTGCTGCGTCTAAGGGATTGTTTCAGTGTAGGCTAGGTTTAAACGGTGTTTTAGAAAATTGTCATCAGACTGGAGTTAGTTCTACAGCAACAAAAATACAGTGGCATCCATTGAGCGTGGCGTTTACTCAGCAGGATGGAGGATTTTTTGTATATGTAGCAGATCCCAATCATTTATATGTGTGTAATGTTAATGATAAGGGTGAGCTATTAAATTGTACTGCAACCGGACTGGATAGAAGTGGGCGGTTTGTTTATTGGCTAGCCCGCAACGTAACGTTTAATTTTGTGAATGATAAAAAATATGCTTATGTAGTTGGCGTGTACAATATCTATGTATGTGATGCAAATCGTAGCGGTCATTTTACCAATTGTTCAATAGCTGATGGATTAATTCCTAAAACACAGTTGAAATGGAATCCAAATAGTATAGCATTGCATTAGGATTGTAGATTTGTAAATGTGAATGGACTAGAATTTACGCAAAAATTAGGACGTGTCTCTAAAGAAAATTAAAAGAAAATTAAAAGAAAGTGAAAAATAGGTAACAAATGGGTAAGTTAAACAAATTAATTAAATACCTAATATTACTAGCTATTGTGGCTAATGCTGTTGGAATGTTTTTTCCTATACTTACTAGTACTTTTAGTCCATACTATGGCAGTATAGCTAAACATATTGCCCAAACTAATAATTGGAGCGATTTAATTTTATCTGGGCATGATTGGATGGATAAACCGCATCTACCATTTTGGCTAGTCGCAATTTCTTTCAAAATTTGGGGGGTTAACTCTTTTGCATATATTTTGCCTGGGTTTTTATTCCATTTGTTGGGTATTTATTATACATACAGATTGGCTCGGTTTTGGTATAGTAAGGAAGTTGGACTGCTGGCAGCTCTATTTACCGCAACATCCTTGCATTTGATGTTGTCTAGTATTGATGTGCGTGCGGAAGCGTATTTGTTAGGCGAAATAATGCCTGCTTGTTATTATTGGCTTAAATACGATAGAGAGGCTAAACTTAAGTACTTATTGTTAGGGGCAATATTTACCGCTTTCGCTTTAATGACCAAAGGTATTTTTATTTTAATAACCATATATAGCGGCTTGGTATGTTTATGGATGGTACGCGGGCAGTGGCGTAATTTTATTAGTCTAAAGTGGATTATTGCCTTAGTGTTATCGGTTATATTAATTTTCCCGGAGTTAATGGCGCTTTATTATCAATTTGATTTACATCCGGAGAAGGTGGTTTTTGGAAATACCCATATGTCTGGTATTTATTGGTACTTTTGGGCTAGTCAATTTGGCAGGTTTTTTAACACTGGTCCAATTATGAGTTCAAATCCGCCACCGTTACATCAACTATACTTTGTACATACTTTTTTGTGGGCATATTTGCCGTGGTGGCCAATGTTTGTAGCAGCAGTTTATACAATGGGTAAAACTGGGAAAATGGTTGTTAAAAGAAAAATAGTTTTAACCAGTACTACCGTTTCTAAAAGTGAGTTTTTACGGTGCAGTGATCCCGATATTTATTTTCTGGCTTGCTTTTTTATAACATTTATATTGTTTAGCATCACTAAGTTTCAGGTTGATCATTATACCAATATTATTTTTCCTTTTGCGAGTATTATAAGTGCAGCTTGGTTTAGTAGGCTAATAAATAGTTCGCATTGCAGTAAACAGTGTTTAGAGAAAACACAAGCTAGTTATAATAATAACGACAGCCATTGTAAAGAAGATAAGTATAAAAATCATTCAAACAACAAAAACAACAAAAATAATATTCCGATCATTTTTTATATTGAAAGTGGAATAGCTTTTCTTTTATTAGGTTTAATGTTAGGGGTGAGTGCAGTTACTTTAACTGGAGTTGCTTTAGTGACGGTAGAGCTTACGATTATACTTTCAATATTTGTGATTTTATTTATGTCTCGATATAATTGGGTGATTAAAACTATTACGTATCCTACCATTGTTATGAGTATATTATTCATATTTGCAATGGTTGTTAATGGGGTTGGCTATGCTAAATATGATGCAGGTTACCAGATAGCAAAATTTTTGAATCAGCAATCTCAGCAAGAAAAAGTGGTGGGGTATAAAATTGATTTACTTAGCCTTGATTTTTATAGTAAGAATCCGTATTTATTGTTGGATAATTTGGCAATTGTCCGCCAAGAAGATGTGCCGGTTTATTTAATAGTGAAGCAAGATCAATTGCCGGATATCCGAGATAATTTTGCACATGCTCAAGTGATAAAACAATTTGGTGGTTGCAGTATTGAAACTTATCTTAGAAATGTTATTCAACCCGAACAATTGCATAATAAACTTACTCAATATGTGGTAATAAAAATTAATCAATAGATTATTGCTTGAGGTCATACCTGTTCAATCGGTTATGGCAAATTAATAATTAATATTTACTTGTAAATTTCTGCAAAAATTAATTCTGGAAAATGGCGCTAACTTACTGGTGTAGTTGGGGGGGGGGGATATTGTGTTACAATTGCTTTCGTTTGGTAAATATAAGGTTAGAGTTTCGATATAATATATAAAATTTTATAATGTTTATCCTTCAGATACTATCGTTATCATGAATCCTGGTCTTTATATCCAGGTCGATCAAAAATTCAGTGTTGCCAACTCGCTTATCACAATAATAAACTGAAACATATCAAATTTTAAAAGAATAATGTAGCCATGTATGCGCTTAAATCAAACTCTAAATTTATGCGTAGTAATTCTTTACCAATTATTGGTAGAGAGTTAACTATATCGAATCAATTATGTAATATTATGGATAAATTAGCTAATACCTCGCTTATTGATAATAAAAATTTAATAGATAAGGCGTTTAAATTACTTAGCTCACCACGTATCCAAGAGCGGATGAATGATTTTTCTCCAAAAGATGATGTAATGTTTTGTGAAATATGGGCAAAGATTAAGCCTCATTTAGGAGCGGAAGAGAGCATACAGCTATATAATTGTAATGCTAGAGTTTTAGAGCGAATAATCCACCAATTTCCAGGGGGATACAGCGATTGCGAAGTTACAAAAATGCTAGCTGCTATAACATCATTAATTTATGAGCCGTTAAATGAAATTTTTGCAGCAGCGCTTGTAAGATATATTAATGTATTATATTTTACAATTTACAAAGGCAAATCTTATAACGCTACCACGAAGAGTATCATGCAGAGAATTTTTTCCGAATTTCAGGATATTAATAATATACTTGAAGATAATTTTGCAACGGGCTGTCAGAAAATTTTTTTTACTCAAATTGAAAAAAATATTATAGAATATTTAAAAAATTTATTAGAGATAATTAATAAACAAATTGATTCAATTCCTGAAAATTTTATTGATGTAATAGCCGCATTTAAATTATTTTTATTTAGTATAAATAGTAGTCAGGATACTATTGCTGAATTCTTTAGACTTGTGGCAGTGATTATAGATTCAGTTTCCACGATTCATCCCTTACACGTAGATAAATTTAAAGCAGCAGCTGAGTTAATGCAAAAAGTAATGCAAGAAGTGAATGATGGAACTAATTATACGCAAAGTGCTATGCAAAAAGAAATGTATAATGCAATTAAAAACCTATTAATTAGATACAGCTATATTATATCAGTGCGAGGTGATTCAGGTGCTAAAGATCTTATTTGTTTTTATATGGACTTATTGTTAGATTGGTTAGAAATTATACCAGACCACTTAAGAGATGAATATATGTTTAAAGAGGCTGCTAATATTCTGGGAAGTTTAAATATTCGAAGTAATTTATTTGTGAGAATTAATGAAGGCAAACCCATTGATGAGAATATTTGGTGTGTAGAACAGTCACCACTTATTTATAGCAACGGTTATGAAAAACTTATTGATAAAGTAAGCAGCTATTATATGCTTTTTGCATTACAGGATATAATGCATAAGCTAGAAAAACAATTCCTAAGTTTGAGAACGCATGTAGATCACCAGGTTGACCTTCAAGATAATTTAGCTAAAATATCCAAATTTGATGGAGGTATGGCTTTTGGATTTTATCATGGAATGTGTAGAATAGAATATGAAAATAAAGTTATTGAGTTGGGTAAATTTATCAGTGGGTTTAGGTATAGGATTCATGTACTTAGTTACCCTAATGACACTAAATTTATTTTTATAGCAGCAATGAATCTGAGCCAAGAAATAACCGGGATATATATTGATAAGCAAGGTGTTAGGCATGTATGTTCCTGTTACAAGTTGGGGCACTTAATCAACCTTGCTGAAAGTAATCAGCTAAGAGGATTAATATCCGTTAAATCCGGTACAGGCGAATGGCATGATAAAATTTTTGAGGGAACTAAAGTAGTAAATCCTACTACAGTAAAAGAAATTATTGATAGCCAGTATTCTGACCATTTAACTTACCCCAAAGATCAATCAGTTAAAGATTCGGTAAAACGGCTAATCGAAAAATATGAGCTTACAGTTGCTCCAGAGTATGTATATACTTTGGCTATTGATCGCCACAAAATTGAGGATAATAAAAAAATATACTCTCCTACTCTGTTTGATAATTCAGATGATTGTATGGAATCTAGTTATATCGACCAATTTTTTCTTGCGTTTGAAAAAATGCTTTCAAGTGATGATTTAAATTTTGCTATATTAACTCAAGTTGTTGCCATTTCACTAGCTCAAAATGGCTCTGAAAGTATTCTTTCTATAGAAACTAGAGTTAATAATTCCATAAATGCAGCAAGCAAATATTATAATACTCAAGATGTTACTGAGCTGTATGGGTTTAAATATGATAAGACTACCTTATTAAATCCATACTGTAAAGACGTTTATTATTATGAGCTAGGGGCGGTTATAAGCTCAAAATATCCATCAAAACAACATATTATTGATTATTATAGAAAATACCTTAATCAATATAGGAAAAATATAGAAGTAGCGCAAAATGAACCTGAGAAAATTGCGGCTATAATACTTTTTATAAGTCAGTTAGAATGTTCCCACTTCTTTATCAATGGAAATAATCGGCTTAGTTGCCAGATATTGTTAAATAAGTTATTACTTGACAATAAATTGCCAATTTGTGCATTATATGTACCTAATGGATTTTCCCATTATTGTTTAAATTTAGTTAATAGAAAAA
This sequence comes from Pseudomonadota bacterium, assembly GCA_030917485.1. Lineage (GTDB taxonomy): Bacteria > Pseudomonadota > Gammaproteobacteria > Burkholderiales > UBA11063 > Aquella. The sequence continues at coordinate 1,306 of JAUPUP010000016.1, read as the reverse complement.
TAGTAGAAATTGCGTTAGGTTCGATTGAAGGTGGTACAGTAGATGAATTAACTGTGGCTGAATCCTTACTTTCTATGATCCCTACGATAAAAGATTTAACTAATGCACTATATCCAGCAATCGAGTGGGTAAAAGAAGGTCAAGAGTTTTGCCAAAAAACAGTTGCGAAAGAATAAATTGACAAAATGAAGCAGTATTGGTCTCAAAAATTTAAAGAAGATGTTAAACATATGCTATAATCTCCACGCACAGTATTTTTAAAACTTGTTCATGGTTTTTGAACTGGTTTTTTGTGTGCAAAAACAAATAGATGGCGCGGGGTGTTGCAATAGAGTAACTGAGAAATACCCGTTGAACTTGATCTGGTTTATACCAGCGGAAGGACAGCCGTGAGTGAATATTAACTATTTCGTGACTACTCATAGGTTACTGCCAGGATATGCGCGAAAGAACAAGGAATAAGTTAAACAAAGCAACCGGAATTTACAATAAGTACATGAGGATTGCGGCTTTAACTGTATGACACAGTTATCAGTGATATAGGCTGAGTAGTAACACTATTTCACAATTAGTTATGTTCATTTAAGTCATTATATCCTATCAATCTATCAAAAATGCCTTCGTCAGCTATTTATTCCGGTACTCTTAGTCTTTGTAATCCATATTGAAGACTTTGAGCATATTATCACTATGATAGCAATTAATAACTATTATTCAGGAGGCTTTAAATGTCGCTTAAAACTAAAACTACTTTATTATTAAATTGGTACGCTAACCCCTACCATACACCTATTTTTGCTGCTCAAGCTCTAAATTATTTTGCGGATGAAGGCATTAAGTTGGCTATTTTAGAACCAACTGATCCCAGTGATGTTACTGAAATTGTAGGGTTAGGTACTGTGGATTTTGGCGTTAAAGCCATGATTCATACCATAGCAGCTAGAGCTAAAGGTTTTGCTGTAACTTCAATTGGAACTTTACTGGATGAGCCACCAACTGGATTGTTGGCTTTAAAATCTAGTGGCATAAAGTCATTTCAGGATATTGTTGGTAAGCGAGTTGGTTATATCGGCGAGTTTGGTAAAAAAATTATTGATGATTTGGCGGTTTTGGCTGGAATTAATCCACAAGAATATACTACTATTAAAGTTGGCATGAATGTATCGGACGCTATTTATCGAAATATTATTGATACTGGAATTGGTTTTATCAATTTTCATCAAGTTGTATTAGAATCTTTAACTGGTGAAGAAGCAATTTTATTAAGGCTTGACCAATTAGCAGGTTTGGGTTGTTGTTGTTTTTG
>JAUPUP010000148.1 GCA_030917485.1 Pseudomonadota bacterium | reverse complement strand
TAAAGGAATTATACGCAATAATTCTTTAATCAGCTCTTGGAACTCAGTCATTTTATCTAAAATATTTTTAGTTTCCTGGATACCTAGAAAATCAGCTAAATGTTTCTTCACATGAGTTTTAAAATGCAGTAATAAAAACTGCTCATAATTCAAATGGCGTATACTGTAACTATCACATAATTCTTTATTATCTCCACTAATCCATATCCCCATATTAGTTGAACCAAACTGCAGGGTATTTTCAATAGCATTATCCATGTTCAATACGGTTAAGTATTGTTCTTGGATATCAAGCAATAAAATATTATCCCAATCAAATCTTGCACTGGCAACTGGTATTTCTGACACCAAAAGCTGATATTCGTCATCACTCAATTGAGCATTATAACGAATAATAATCTGAGGAATCATAACGCCAATTTCAAGCATAATTTCCTGCTGAATATTGGTTAGTATAGATTTAACTTGCTCTAAACGCGCTGAATTTTTTAGATTAGGCGCCAAATATAACATGAGTGGCAGTAATTTCATATTACTTTGATCATCTGCAGTCTGTGACGCCTCATCGTGTGCAGCCTCTTCTTTCACAGCCTTGCTTTCCGCAATTTCTGGTTTAACATTGCGTCTGCGCCACATTATAAAAGCAATTACTGCAAGTATACTAAAAATAACCATAAACACTGAGGTTGGCATCCCTGGAATCCAAGCCATGATAAAAATCAAACCACACGCAGCAATAATAGCTTTATATTCACTAAAAATTTGTTTTAGGATATTTTGACCCATGTTGTGTTCATCACCCTCATCATTTACTTGAGTAATCATCATACCCGCCGTTAAGGAAATAAGCAATGCCGGAATTTGCTGAACCAATCCATCCCCTATCGTTAGGATTGAGTATGTAGTTATTGCCGTAGCAAAATCTAACCCACGCTGTACAATACCAATTAATAGACCACCAACTAAATTAATCAAAATATCAATAATACTTGCAATAGCATCACCTTTTACAAATTTCATTGCTCCATCCATAGAACCATGAAGCTTACTTTCTAAACCAAGCATCCTACGTTTCTCATTAGCCACCTCTGGAGTAATATTGCCAGCTCTTAAATCACTATCAATTGACATCTGCTTACCTGGCATAGCATCTAAGGAAAATCTGGCTGCAACCTCTGCAACACGTTCAGAACCCTTAGTAATAACGATAAAGTTTATAATAGTAATTATTATAAATACAATCATACCAACAATAATGTTTCCGCCTGCCACAAATTCACCAAAAGTAGATACTATATTACCAGCATCTCCATCAAGTAAAATTAGTCGACTAGTTGAGACAGTAATCCCAATACGGATAAGCGCCATAACCAACAAAATAGTCGGAAATGAAGTTAGCGCCAATGCAGATCGCAGATATACTACAACCATTAAGACTAATAAAGATATTGAAATATTAAATGTAATAATTGTATCCATCACCACCGTTGGCATTGGAACAATCATCATCAATATTACCAACAATATCATGAGGACTAAAACTAATTCCCGATTGTCTTTAAAAAAACCCAAAATTTTATTCATATTTGTTACTACTCAGAAGTTACTGCCAGCATATGCACGAAAGAACAAGGAATAAGTTAAACAAAGCAACCGGAATGTACAACAAGTACATGAGGATTGCGACTTTAACTGTATGACACAGTTATCAGTGATATAGGCTGAGTAGTAACTCATATTTTGAGGCTGCCTCTTATACTTAAGTTAAAAAAACTATAATACTCAAATTGTTTAACTGTCATGCTCAAATTGTTTCCGTAAACCTTGAGCAGTTTTTACAATATTCGGTAAAACATAATTAACCGCCTGCTCTACATGTTCTTTAATATTTAAAGTATCTAATTGCTTAATTATCTCAGGTATTTCAATATGTAACTCGAATCGTTTAACCATTGTAGGCGACAGCTCTCTAAAATAATACCATTTTAGATGATTAAACAAGTTAGTTAATCCGTATTGTTTAATCAATGGCACTATATCTACTACCCCACTGGGAAGTGCCTCAAAAAGATAATTAAAATCTCGAGTTAAAAAATATTTTTTTAACTCCCCGAGTAATTTACCATTTATACGGACTGAACTATCTTCCGCCAGCAAAACCAACAGCACTCTTTTAAACACAGCGGTAACTCTAGCATTTGACTGACAAGCTAAAATTTGCACCGTAGTTAGACTACTTATATCATTATCAACAAAATTAGGGGATAAAGTAATATCTAATCTATCCATGATATCTGGAGAAATTGCACAGTCGAGACTACTATAAAACCCATTTATTAATAGATATAGTCGAATAAGTAAATCAAACTCACGCCGATATAAGGTATTCATCCCATTCTCAAATCATCTTGAATAAATTTATATTTTTCCAATTTGACGATTACGCCCCTTAACTCTTGCTGCAACCTCTGGCTTTCCAATTCAACTTGCTCAAGTTCATCAATATTTTCGTCTATTTCTTCTTCTATTTCACTATCGCGAAGATTAAATTTAGACGTCTCTATTTCAAGTTCATAAAAAACATTTGATCGAAAAGCCGCAGCTTCTTTTAATCTACGATAGAATGATTTAATATATTCCACCTTATTTTGCTGATTAATTTCACGATCATCATGCAACGTATTAATGTTATTTTGTATTTCTACCGCTAACTGCTTTAGTTTACCAATTTCTAATTCAAGCCGATCTTGCTGATGTTTCTTCAGCCTTTTGATTGGCTCTATCTGTTTATCCATTTCTGATCACCTTATCAATCACAACTTGGTTGCTGTCATCATTTAACAGAATAGTCGCCTGACCAAGTTCAAGTTTTAACTGACATGGATTACAAAGAACTACATCACCAACTTTTAATGATTGTAACTGATCTATATCTAACTCACTTTCCGCACCAATTATTGGAAAATTAAAGATTTTATTTTCTACATCTAAAGATGGTGATAAATTTTGATCCAGCTTGAAATAATGTTTTAAAACATCCGCCAAATCTGGAATAATATGCTCACATAAAACATGGCTTCGAAAAAATTTGTTTTTAAAGCTAAAGTGGTACATATATTTATCGTGATTTAGTTTAGCATAGCTCCAACGCAGCACTGAACATCTATAACCACATAATATACTCAAAAATTTTTCAATATAATGTATAGCACGGCTAGTAGACAAGTCATCATAAATAAAATTATGATCAATAGAACAACTGCCCCTAGACTTAATGGTATCATCCCCCGTTTCACTCCCAACTTTTACCCGAAAGACCTGAGCTATGTGCTTTACAATACTTTTATTTACATAGATAATTTGTGTTTGACCCAACACCTGGCAATTTAATTTTAGATATGACTTATCATACGCTTTAACCAATAGCTCATCCAAACTAAAACAATACTCGCCTTTAAATGGCGCTATAAGTTCAAGTGTTTTACTGCCACTAACCGAAGATATTTTAGGTAATTTAATACCCCCATAGCCTAATATATAGATGTTTAACAAATCTCTACTAAATTGAGAGTTATTAGTAACCAAGCAAAGTTTATTGCCGAGTAATGATCGTATAGATAAATTTATTTCACATTCAAACACCTGCTTAACTCTGGTTAAAAACGCGCTATCAATACCACAAAGGGAAAGACCAGTATAAATTTTTTTGAGCTCAACAAATATTTCATAACCAATTTTATACCCTGCTAACTTACTAGCAATTTTAGCTGGCATATTAAATAGATTTAACTCTGAATATGCACGGAGCACATCAGAATCTAGCTTTACCCAGAACAGATTACTGTCCAATTTTAATTTTAAATAAACATCTTGATAATCAGTCATCATAATCTCTTACAGCAAAATGTATTGAGCATTGCTTTCAATTAACATTCGCGGAATAAATCTTTTATTTCTTAACATTTCAATATTTGCCAACATATCCCCGACTGAAATCGCATTATTTCTTACTAAAAGCTGATTGTAATGGTATTTAAATCCATTCATCGTAAATTCATACCCCAAATTAACCACTGATTGATAAATTTCACTTTGAGTAAACCCAATGCTAGAGTAAAATAAAATTAACTCATCTAAATCATTTAATTTGTCATTATCTAGGCTAAATACAATTTTCTTCTGTAATGGCGGCTGGTTTGGTTCAATGTGAATAGCGGTTGCTAAATTAAGCAAAGTAAAAACCCCTACGACACTACCATGACTATCACAAACTGGATATTTAGATTCACGGAACACACAATATTCGTCACTTGCCACAAGTCCGGTAGAAATAAATTTAATCGGCCTATTTTTCTCAACCACACGTTGGTTAAGCCGCTTGAGACTACTAGAACTACTTGCATCACCATTACTGTACAATTTAAAATCATCAATGCTGATAGAACCATTTAACTTTTGTTCTTCCACACCAAACAACTCCAGCAATCCGTCTGATATATAACGTAATTGATTATCCAAGTCCACAATATCAGCTAGGTTATATTTATAAATCATTGCAACATGGTTTATAAATTGGTCAAATTTATGCATTTATTATATCATCTCCACTTAAGACTTGCGGTCTTTCAACCTGCAATAAATTCACATCTTGCAGCATATCTTTCACATGTTTATTTAACCTCAGACTCAGCCTGATGAACCTCATCCATATCATTTGCCCCTAATTCATCATCAAAAACACTAGGATTCAATAAAGTTTTACATACAGTTCCAGGTATTTTATTAACAAAATTTGATCTAAACAGCACTTGCTTCAAATCAAATTTGTTCCACACATCAAATTTATCGTAGAGCGTACTCCTGACAATCTTACCCACGCAACTCGATGATATTAGCTTATTATGAATTTGGGATAAAACTGATGCAATTTGCTCATAAGTACGTCCACGAATAATAAAATAAATTATTTCGAGTTCCCGCAAGCTTACTTCATTATCCAAAGAACGACGGGTATTAGCAAACAGCAAATTGCTTATAATATTAGCATATTCAAAATTAGCTATATTACCACAACTAAGCATAAAAAGCCCTATAACATTATCATCATGATACAGTGGCACTATTTCAAGTAAAACGCCCACCGCCCCATCATGTGCCGTATCGCTTATTACCCCAATAACTTCAATTCCAGAACGGCTAGATTTCAACGAATGCTCTAACTCAATGAACAACTGATCCCAAGTAAAAATTCCAGTTAGCTCAGCTTGATAAAACCTTATCTCATCCAAATTAAACTTATTATGGTCACTGGTGTATATATTATCACCAAACTCATTAAATATCCAAAAACTTTCCCGGGCATGAATTACTTGTACAGCGTCTACGTACTTATCTATCTCAGGATTCATGTATACACCCTTCTATTTATCAATCACTGGCGTCATAGTCAAAACTTCAACCCTTTCAGGTGATAGTCCAGGTACAGAATTTGCAACTAATTGTTTAATCCGATTAACATATAAATCTAAACGATACCCATTTTTATATTTTATAAACACAGCAGCCGCAGGTTTTACTTGATCATTTTGCCATAAGTTATCTGAGCTTGGAGCTAAACTTACCTGACATTCTACATCAATAACTCCATCAATTTGAGATATCATTTTAGCAATTTGCTGCTGTAAAGCATAGATAAATCTACCTTGTTCTTCTAACGGTGAGGAAATAAATCCGTCCTTTTTAAACACTTCACCTAATGAGCTATACTGCTGACTAGGGGTACCGTTAATACGGAGAATACCGAGGGCTTTGACTTGATCCTTTTTAGGCACCAATACTGAAAAAGACAAATCTTTATCCTGCTGTTTATTAGCTGGAATACTATTCTCCCCCAATTGTAATACAATTGCATTAGCCATGCTTTGATTTACACCGTTAACTAAAACAATATAATTACCATCACAACCAACTAGCATCACTAGCCCTAATAATAATATACTAAAGCGAGAACACAGTTTGGTAAATGTGATCCATGAACCTGGTAGAAGCAACATGGTATATAACCCCAACATAAAAAACTAATATAAACAAAGAAACTGCACTTTTAATCGGCATTGCCAAAGTCGTAACATTAAGTTGCTGAATAAATGAACTAAATAAACCTAATGAAATCTCGACTAAAAACATTAAAAAAATTACTGGCAGCGCAAGAATAACCATCCAATAAAAATAGTTAGAAAAAAGATGTATGATTACTTCACGTGATCCGATAATATTCAAACTTAATTTAGTACTTGGAATAATCGTAAAACTCTTGGCAATAAAATGAATAAAAAATAAAATACCGTTTGCCATTACAAAGTAAACATTAAAACCCTGAATCAATAATTTAGAAATTGAAGATGATGGGTTTTGGGTAGACTGGTTGATCGTTGAACCAAAAGACTCTCCACGCTGTAGATCAATAATATTGCCTACATTTTCTACCATCCATAACGGAAGGCTAAACAACACTCCAATAACGTAACCGACCAAAAATTCTTTACTAAACAAAAATAGTTTAAAAAACACCCCGTATTCTTCTGGTATATGCGTATTGGATCCAAAAATTATAGCAAAGGATATAGCCATAAGCGCTTTAGGAAATTTAGCTAACTTCGAATCTGAAAATAACGGGCAGGCAGATAACGCAGCATAAAATCTTATGCCAGTAAACCCAAGTATCCATAATACATCTGATATATTAACCATAAACCCAAACCACTATAATAATTCATCCACAGGTATCTATTTTCCACGATTTCAGGACTAACTGCTACCTACAATTATTGTAGACAACCCCAAAAGAGCGCAATGCCTACCCGTTCTTTAACGCGACATTTTTGTCTACGGCTAGAACAGTTATTTTGCAAAATCAACAATTGATTTAATTCTAACGTGTTTGTAATATAAAATTGCCAAAATAAAATTAACTATTGCTGTGATAAAAAGTATCATCCAACTACTAACAATAATTTGGAGTACGGTGCAAATACCACTGCCGACTATTACATAAATAGCGCTAAATACTGCAATAGTAGACATTACCTGCGACTTATTGCTCCCGGTAGCTTGTATTTGCGCCTCAGTGTAGCAAGTTAGCGAATAAAACCCTAAAGCAATCGCCTTTATAAATACAAGTGCAAACAAGATAATTCCACCAGCAGAAAAAATAAACTGTCTACAAGAAATTGACATCAATACAACTTCATGGTGTAAAAACAATATGACAAAAGTAACTAAAGAAACAACTATAGCGCTAATACCGATAATTTCTCTATGTATAACCCCACGTGAAATTTTTGCACAAGCTACTGAACCCAATCCCATACCAATAGTGCCAACACCCATAATAATACCAAAAATATGTCCATCCACACCTAAATATCTTGCTGCAAATAATGCCGTCTGAGTAGTATTAATCGCACAAAACGCCCAAAACCAACCTGTCACATTCATATTTAAATAAATTCGTGAATCACGTATTACTTCTTCAAACATATACCAAAAATCCTTGAACGGATTCCAATAAAATTTGATAGGTAAATCAACATTATTTTTATTATTTGTTAGACTATCGTTATTAATTTTTGGCAAAAATAGTCCAGCGCCAACGCTTAGAACGCCTGCAACAAAGATAGTTACAGCCAATAAAGAGATTTTTTGACTAGTCACTGCCCAACTACCATACATCTGACCAATCAAAACTGAAGCAAACCAGGAGAACTCAATATATCCAGTAGCGACACCAATCTGTTTGGTGGTATTAAAATACTCTGCCAAGATAGAAAACCTTACAGAGTATAGTATGGTTTGCTGAATTCCAAGAAAGAGCAAGATAAACAATAATGGTAAAAGTAAATTATAATAAACACACAAAGCTGCTACCGATGCAATGATTAACTGATAAACAGTTAAACCCCGCAGCATTGTCTTCTTATTATACTTGTCCGCAAATTTACCAGCATAAGAAGAAAAAAGTAATGTAGGAACAATTGCAAAAAGATTAACCATATTTACCAATGGCTGCTGATGAAATTCAAATATTTTCACAATAGAAAAAGCAATAAAAATCATTAGGATACTGCGCACCACACTTTCTGCAAATCCTGACAAAAACTGGATTATTATTACTGGGATCGCAGGAACTATACTATTCTCATTACTATAACTCTGTTTCATTTCAGTCTCCAATTAATACTTAGGATACATGATTCTTTATCTGCAACTCGGCCAATATATACTCTTTGTAGTTGAGTATATTAAATTTAACTTTTTTATCAAAACCACCAGCATTTATGCTTACAAAACACACAAACAACCAGACAATGATTAAACGGAGGCTTAAAATTATAACATCTAGACAATTTAATTAGTTGGATGAATTAAAGTTAACTTGAACTAGCATTGCTTTACATCATTGGCTATTCTAGGTTTTTGCCGACCACGCCACCCAAAAAGGGAAATCTGGGCATTCAATTATTTATCTATATTGGTAACCTAGCCGAATGCAAAATAATTATACCATATCTATTTACTATCTAGGTATTATTAATAAAATGTCGAAAGCCAAAAATTTAACCTTGTGCTAGCAGAGGTATGCGACTTGTATAAGTCGTCAGATGAATGCGACACATTAAATTCATTGATTATTTCTTGGTAGTTAGCAATTAAAATCACAAATATGATTAAAGAGAGTTAGCACATGCAATAACGTAAAAACGACATAATTTTTATAACAGTGATACAATATCGCCAATTAATACATAATCAGCTATGGTAAAATATTTCACTTAATGATATATGTAGTTTACAAAGATATTGATATTGTATGACTTTATTTTCATTAACATTATCATTAAACTTAATCAGGTATTCGACAAAGACATGGAATAAAATACAAATGAATAAAAAAATAGAATTCAAAAAAAATATGTCAACCTTCTCCTTAATGATGACAGGTGTAACTGCTATTGTTGGATCAGGATGGTTATTAGCAACTCAAAAAATCAGTGTTGTAGCTGGTCCTGCAGGAATTATATCCTGGGCACTTGGAATGTTTGTAGCAATTCTAATTGCGTTCTTTTGTATCGAAATTGGCACAGTAAATCCGTCTGCAGGTGGAGTAGGTTTTTATTCGAGTTTAACACATGGAAGGTTTAGTGGATTTTTAACTCAATGGGTAAATTGGCTTAGCATTTTAGCAGTACCTGCTGTTGAAGCACAAGCCATAGTACAATACCTGAGTGAGAAAGAGTCTTTTCATCAATGGTATAATCTACAACAACATATACTAACCCCATCTGGTGTAGCATCAGCCATAGCTTTTATGGTGTTATTCATGGGTATTAATTACTGGGGATCTAAGCTATTCACTAGATTCAATAATGTGCTTACGGTAATTAAAATAGTTATTCCAATTTTAACCATTGCCTGTTTATTCTATTCAGGATTCGACACTCATAATTTTGGTCGAACTGTTACCGAGTTTGCACCTTACGGCTGGAGTTCAGTTGGAAGTGCGGTAATAAGCTGCGGAGTAGTAATGTCATTTAACGGGTTTCAATTACCATTGAATTTTTCTGAAGAAATTAAATCACCTAAAACTCAACTACCAATTGCGATGATTGGTAGTATAGTGCTGGCATTTGTACTATATGTAGGTCTACAAGCAGTATTCATTGGCAGCGTGTCTGCACAACATCTTCAAAATGGATGGCATGGCGTTAATTATCGCTCTCCATACGTTGAGCTATTATTTGCCGCCAATTTTCAAATTTTGGCATGGGGAGTCATGAGCACTTCGGCTATTGCCCCAGCAGCTTGTGGTGCAGCATTTGTCGCTTCTGCCTCAAGAATGTTGTATGCTTTATCAAGAAATGGGATGTTGCCTAAAATTCTGGGTAAATTAGATAAAAGATATAATGCCCCACGCCCAGCAATACTAGTTAATTTTGTTTTAGGAAGCGTGTTTCTATTTGTGTTTAAAGGTTGGACACAGTTAGTTGAGGTAATATCTGTGTTACATATATTCTCCTATTTATCCATGCCTGTGGTAGTTATGGCGTATCGTCGTCAACAATCCAAACAATTAGTTAAGGTAGACAATTTTCGTCTTCCATTTGCACCATTTTTCGCTGTAATCGTAATTTTTGTTTTAGCTTTACTATTATTTTTTGCTGCTTGGCCAAGTATAGTTTATATGTCAATTTTAATATTACCTGGGTTGGCATTTTTCTTTTATTATGAATGTAAAAAAGGAGATTCCAGACAACAAATCATTAGCATGCTTAAAAGTGGATCATGGCTGCTGTATTTTCTTGCTGGAATAAGCTTGATTTGTTATCTCGGAAATAATAAAAACCATAATGAAAATCTAATTAGCTTTTCAACCAGTATGATTGCGTTAGTATTCCTGTCTATTACCAGCTTTGTATATGGAGTTTTTTCATCCTCAAAGACTCCGCATGCTGACTTGCTATAATCATCAGGTGTTACTCTTATGAATTAGTTTTGATATTCACGGTCGCATTAATTTTATCAGATGCAAAAACGATTTCTATTTGCTCATTATTGTTTAAGTTTTTGCCAGTATAAACTATGTCGCCAGAGCTATTTTTAACAATCGCATAGCCGCGCTCTAAAATGTTAGCTGGATTCAATAAACCAAGCTGTTTACCAAGGTGTGATAAATACTGAACTTTATTTTTTAAAACATACTTAAATCCATTCCTCAACCGCAATGAATATGCGCCGACTTTGGAATATTTCTCACCTAATTGATTAAACGGATTCAATAGCTTTAATTGGGAACAACATAAATCAACCTGCTGCTGTTTGTTGTTCAAAATTAAATTTATTTGCTGAACTAAGCTATGATTTAACTTTCTGAGCATCATTATCCACTCAGTGTGACTTTTAGCTACCATTTCAGCAGCTGCAGTAGGCGTAGGCGCACGTAAATCAGCCACAAAATCTATAATAGTAGTATCAGTTTCATGACCGACTGCGCTAATTAGAGGGATATGCCCAATAAATACTTCCCGCGCCACAACCTCTTCATTAAAACACCACAAATCCTGCATATTGCCTCCACCACGGCAGACAATTAAAACTTCCGCCTCATTGCGTAAGTTAGCGGTTTTAATTGTTTTAGCAATTTGCATTCCGGCATCCCGTCCTTGCACCGCTGTATTATATACAATTATTTTAACACTTGGTGCTCTGCGCCTAAGTGTAGTAATAATATCTCGAACTACAGAACCATCTTTAGAAGTTATAACACCTACTGTCTTAGGGAATTGTGGTATACTCTGTTTAAAAGAAGCATCAAACAATCCCTCTATTTTTAGTTTATTTAGCAGCCTTTGGTAAGACTCCCATAATTCTCCCAAGCCAACTATTCGAATACGTTCAATATTTATCTGATAACTGCCTGTTTGTGAATAAAGAGTTACTCTTCCTCTCACCTCTATCTGTAATCCATTGTCTAGTTTCACTGTTTGTAACGCCAAAGTTTTAGCAAAAATAACACAGGCAATTTTTCCGGCATCATCTTTTAAATCAAAATACGCATGATTGTAGATTTTTAGTCCCGAGACTTCGCCTTTTATCCAAAATATCGGCATATTATTCTCAAGCAAAGTTTTAGCCAATTTATTTAATTGTGATACGCTTATACTTTCATCCTTAAAATCAAATAACGGCTCTAATACTGGTGAGTTATCCACAATGCACATCCTCTCTGAATCTGTCAATTATTTTTTTATATTTTAAAAAAACTTGACTTTTTATAAGCAATTGTTTTGTATGTCTATATACTCAAACCAAAGAATAAGGTTATACCAAACAAACTGATTGAAATTTATAGCTTTTATTTAGATTAAGCTTTAACTTATCCACAGTATTATCCACAGCTTTTGTGGATAATCAAAAAAACCTCAAGAATAAGGTAACTTAACTCAAATTACCACCCTATAACCACTATAAAAAAGATAAAAATTAATATAAAATTTTACCTAATTAAAGGCTCTAAACAGATTCTAAAGAAAATTTATTCAATCCATTAAA
>JAUPUP010000147.1 GCA_030917485.1 Pseudomonadota bacterium | reverse complement strand
CGCTTTTTATTGCGATATTCCTTGTCCAGAATCGAAATACTTCGAGTATCAAAAAAGTCCGACTTTAGCTTCGCAAGTAAACCAATTACGAATAGTGTATATACTCAAAGTCTAGCTGCAGTTTCCCTAATGGGTATTGTGTATGTGAAATAATGATTATGAACCGTCCTAAGTGCTAAGTATAACATTTTAGAGGCTGAGTTGTCATAGGAAATGATTTCTTTCAGCAGCTCAGCTTAAAAATGTTGAACAACCGTAATTAGCAAATGTTTTTGGTTATATGCACCACTATACAAGAAGTGAAAAGTTGTCACTATTTATGCTAAAATTGTGGTAATTATGGGATTTGTTGCATATAATTATGACAAAGTCAAGGTTAAAATAATTAATAGTAAAATAATATTAATGCATAGAAGTAATATTAATGCATGAAAGAATGACTAATTATGAAAAGGTTAAAAGCACAGGCAATTTTATTGGATATGGACGGAACTCTTGTTAAATCTACATCAGAGATAGAAAAAATCTGGTCGTATTGGTGCGATAGGCATCAACTTTCTTTGCAGCAAATACTTTCTATTTGCCATGGCGTTCGTTCCAAAGATATAATTTCTCAAGTAGCACCGCATTTAAATGCTGAAGCTGAAGTTGCTTCACTTAATAGTCTGGAAATTGAGCATACCAGTACAGGTAACGCAATTTTGGGAGCAGATAAATTTATCCAAACATTACTTCCACACCGTTGGGCAGTAGTTACATCTTGTAATAAACATGTTGCTGTGCATAGAATGCAGTTGTCTAATCTAACATTACCAGAATTATTAATTGGTTCTGAGGATGTAGTAAATGGTAAGCCACACCCTGAACCATATCAGCTTGCAGCTTTTAAACTTGGTGTATTGCCCACTGACTGTATTGTATTTGAAGATGCTATTGCTGGAATTCAAAGCGCTTTGTCATGCGGATGTAGAGTAGTCCAAGTGGGGGGCGCGACTGCGCTATCAGATAAAGTTGAAGCTGTGATTCAAAATTGGAATCAGGTTAGTCTATCAAGCACTGCTATACCTGGTGAATTAGAAGTGGTTGTTAATATTAGATAACTTATAATTGAGTTGGTGCTATGATATAATCGACAATGCAGGTACAATTGTGATTATTATTCAGGTATTGTTGGGTTTATAGTGTTGTACTAATTATTATTGATACTGTGTTTGTGGATATGTGTGGGGGGTGAAATTTGATTACAAATCAGATAGAAGGTAAATCATATTTGGGGCAGGGACGGCTTGGTTTTGAAGAATATTTTCAGCATGTAACTAAATTTAGAAAGGCAGTGGATCAAATGATGCCACGCCTGGGTGGCGCTTGTGTAATAAAGGCTTGTGATGTTTCTCATCCAGGCACTCCTATGGTTATTGATACCAAAATTTCAGAATTATTTAAAAAATATATAGAAGATCAAGTTAAAGAGGGCAATGCGCTTGATTGTATGCGCTTTTCAGAACATCAGCCCGGCTTGGCAAGGAAAGCGATTACAGAAATAATTGGTGAGCGCTTTACGTCTGTGTCAGATATTACACAAGACGAAGTATTGATTTTATATGGTAGTTCTACACAATGGTTGGATATCGTCTTTAGATTTTGTATTGTGAAATCTTTACAGGATGACTTTTATCATCAACGAGTGGTAAAGCAGCCAGTTGTGCTCACTCCATCTGGTTCATTTAAATGTGGCGGTTATTTTCCGTATGCTAGTGGAGGAAAACTTCACTATATTCCGACACAATTATCGAATAATTATAAAATAACTTCAGAATCTTTGGACGCAGAGATCAAAAATATTAATCAAAAAGAAAACGAGAAAGTGGTATGTTTTGTTCTTGAAACTCCTTCTGCTTTAGGGCAAAATTATAGTTGTGAAGAATTAGCTGATTTTGCGGCGGTACTTGGTAAATACCCGGATATATTTTGGCTCCAGGATTGGTATAATTTGGGTACGGAACATAATGGTATAATTAATCCATCGATGGTTGAAAATACGAGCATTTCTACCCAAGGTTGCACGGTTATTTCTTTTCGCCGAGATTGGGGAGGTGCAGCCTCTTATGCCAATGTTAGTGCGCTTCATTCACGTAATTTGGAATTTATTAAGGAAGTTAGTAAGCAGTGTTCGGAAACTTATTTTTATACTCATCCGCCATTTTCTAAACTACAGAGTTTTATTACTGGCATTATTGCAGAAGAAATGCAATATTCAGAATTTACATCAGATCATCAGATTTATTTCAAGCAACAATTTGGAGTATATTCTGATCAATTACGCTTAACTAATCAATGGATTAATGAGCAACTACACACGCAGAATGTTCAATATATATTTACAATACAATCTGAAGCTGGTCAGTTTGGTTTTTTATTCTTTAATAAGAATATAACCAACAAAGCAGGCATTAGTGATGGAACTGAAATGGCAGAGCTTATGTGTTTATATGGAAAGTGTAGGGTTATGCCAACCTTACTTGCCCCTATGGGAATTGGTTTTGATCCTGTGGGTATTCGTATGAATATTTGTATGAGCAACGATGCTAAAAAAAATAGCGACATTATACAAGATATATTTGCACGAATTGCGCAGCTTATTCTTGATATTGAACGGAATAATCTTAGTTATTCTAAATTTATTTCATTAATTAAAATTTTGCGTCAAGGTGAGCAAATACCACATGCGCAATTAGAGCAATTTATTGTTGAGTTACCTTTGAGGAGTTGATTATGTCTCGTGCACAAACTATTTATGACGGTTTAAGTGGATTAATTGGGCAGGTACTAAGCCATAATTTATATCCAAGCATTGATAATCTAAAAAAAATGCAGAGATATATGGAATATGATGTATTTACCTGTTGGGACTGTATGAGCCTTATAAAAGAGATTTATAAAAAAATTGTTTCTGTAGAATCGCCGTGGTTTCCTCCACGAGATGCTTATTCGGCATCCTTGTTTTGTGGGATAATTGCGGAGGAAGAAAGTGATATTTGTCCAGATGGTAAAACCTATGCTAGTCATTTTGATCTGTATTTGGATGCTATGCGCCAAGCCGGTGCTAGCACTAAATGTATTGATGATTTTATGAAACGATTACGTAACGGTGAATCTATGCTACAGGCGTTGGAACTTTGTGGAACTAAATCTTTTGTCCAGCAATATGTGGCTACAACACTTGGGTTTTTTAAACTGGAAGTGCATCAGATAGCTGCAGCGTTTGCATTTGGTAGAGAAGCTATTGCTCCAACGATGTTTGTTGCGTTTTTAGAAAATGTACGTAATGGAAAATTTACAGAATATCAAGAACAGTTACAAGGAATTATTTATTTTTGCGATCGGCATATTGATTTAGATAGTTCATCACATTTACCTAAAATGCTTCAAATGTTAGATAATTTATGTGGCAATGATGAGCAGAAGTGGCGTGAGGTTAATGAGGTTGCTATTTTATCAATCCAGGCCAAAATAGATTATTTTACTCAGATGCAATTGGACTTAAGCAAAATCTAGTCTTGTGATTTGATTTATTCATTATTGCGCAATCCTCATGTACTTGTTGTACATTCCGGTTGCTTTGTTTAACCTATTGTTCCTTGTTTTTTCGTGCATATGCTGGCAGTAACCGCTGAGTAGTAATGTTATATTAGGGAAAAAGTTCCTGCCAACAAAAATATTATACTCGGAGCATAGCTGATAGTTTTGCTGATTTTGGGAGAATTTTTTAGCCGATGTTTTATATTATGACTAAAAAATACTACGAATAAGCTTACCATAAAACTGGAAACACTAAAAGCTAGACCCAGCAGGAAAAATATTTTTACGTCTTTTTGATCCGCTGGGACAAATTGAGGAAGAAGCGTAATAAAAAATAATAAAATTTTGGGGTTGGTAATGTTTATCATGACACCCCCCAAAAGTTTGCTTGTTTTGCTGGCTGTGGTTGTATTGCTTATTTGGGTATTTTTAGTTTTTTTACTGGGTAAGCTTTTGTACGCAAGATAGATTAGGTATATACTTCCTAACGTTTTTATTCCAGAATATATGGTTGTTGAGGATAGAATTAAAGCTGATAAGCCCAACCCGGTTAATAAGATATAAAAAGAATTGCCTATTTCAGCGCCAATGGCAGCCGCTACACCAGAGCTTTTGCCTGAATTTAGTGACGAGTTTATGCAATACATCATTGTTGGTCCGGGTATTAGATGGATTGTTAAAACAACAACTGCAAAAAGAAAAAGATTACTATACATTTTTAATTCCTTAGAATAGGGTACTAAGGATTGGATTATAACACCGAACGATGCGCTATCATATTTTTTGAGAACTTAATTAACATAAGGTGGAAATTATGCAAAATAAATCATATTCATCAAGTTTAGCACAAAAGATTAGTGAAATTGTCGAGTTTATCCAAACTAAAATTACTTATCAGCCACAGATTGGGGTAATTTTAGGCAGTGGTTTGGGTGAGTTTGTGAACGTTATTAAAGATAAAATTATTATTTCATATGCTGAAATTCCTCATTTACCGCCTGCTACAGCTCCAAGCCATGCAGGTAATTTAATTTTTGGACGAATTGCGGACAAAAATGTAATGGTAATGCAGGGGAGATTGCATGGATATGAAGGTAATACTCCTCAAACAAATGTGCTGTTAGTTTGGGCAATGAAAAAACTTGGAGTTAGTAGTGTTGTTATTTCATGCGCTGCGGGAGGATTAAACCATAAGTTTAATCCTGGTGATATCATGGTTATTGACGATCAAATTAACTTAACTGGAAATACGCCATTAACTGGACCCAATTTAGATGAGTTTGGTCTGCGTTTTCCGATAATGTTTGATATTTATGATAAAAGTCTAGCTTGTCTTGCTCATGAAATTGCATCTAAACATAAAGTTTATTTGCAAAGAGGAGTATATGTAGGTGTATCTGGTCCCCAATATTCTACTCGTGCTGAATTGAAATATTTTATTGATATAGGCGGTGGCGCTATTGGTATGTCAGTTGTTCATGAGGCGATTGCTGCAGCGCATAGCGGGTTGCGCATTCTTGGTTTGGCAGCTATTACTGATTTATCGCTGCCATATGCTGTAAGTCATATTACGGAACAGGAAGTGATTGCTAATGCTCAGTTGATTGAGATAAAATTTAGGGATATAGTTACAGACTTAATTGCTGAAATATAATTTGATGGTATTAGGAATGAGAGCCGCTAAATCTAAGTATGTAACTACAATTATAGGTAAAAATTTTTTAATAATTGTGCTAATGTGTAATTCTGATACAATAGATACCTCGTTCAGATTAAATGTGTATTTATGAATAAATTAAAAATTATTTTTGTGTGTACTGGAAATATTTGCCGCTCGCCTTTAGCTGAGGGGGTTTTTCTTAATCGTATTGCCCAATTGGGTATTGGACACCAATTTGAGGTTGATTCTTGTGGTACTTCGTCTTATCACGTTGGTTCGCTACCTGATCATCGCGCAATGCTTACTGCACATCAACATTCTATTCAACTCGGCAGCAGAGCGCGCCAAATTAGCAATTTTGATCTAGAATATTATGATTTTATCCTAGTTATGGATCATCTAAATTATGAAGATGTATTGAGTAATGTAACTGAAGATTCTATTAAAAACAAAATATTTTTATTAAGAAGTTTTGATCCTGCGACTAGTCTAGAATACGATGTTCCTGATCCATATTATGGCACTATTGATGATTTTGAAGAGGTTTTTATAATTTGCGAGCGCTCCATTAACGGATTTGTTGACTATTTAATTAACCAAAAACTAATTAATCCCATTGAATGAGTTAGCTTAATTTTTGTATATAATTTTTAACTGATACGGCATCAATTAGACGTCCGCTTTTCCCCGCACTATTTAAAAATACCATAATAATGGGTTGTTTGCCAACCATAGAATAAAGCACCAAACAATGTCCAGCTTCGTTGATAAAACCAGTTTTAGATAAAGCTATTTGTAAAGTCCCGGCTCTAACAAGGGCATCGCTGTTCATGTAATGATGTATATAATTTTTACCTAAAGCGACATCAGCGCCCTTAGTTGTTGTATCCGCACGAATTTCTGGATAATTAAAAGCAGCTTGTACCATCTTAGCTAGATCTTCGGCTGTTGATTGATTTGATTTAGTAAGCCCAGTTGGATCGTAGAATTGGGTGTGTGTCATACCCAAGCTAGCTGATTTTTCATTCATTTTTTTATAAAAAATTGTATGCCT
>JAUPUP010000146.1 GCA_030917485.1 Pseudomonadota bacterium | reverse complement strand
AGTGAAATAATTGCTTGCATTTGTGCTAATTTAATTTGATTAATATTTTGCTGAACTTGATTCAAGTTTTGCTTAGCACTGAGTGTGTCATCAAACGATTTCAGACCTACTTGATATGCAGAATAAGTATCTTTATAGTTACTTTCTGCACTATTGCCAGCCTGTTTGAGTAATTGATAACGTTCGTTGGTAATTTGGTTGGTGGCTAAATCATTATTGATATCGCGTAGTGCCTTATGCACCGTATCAATATAATTTACGTAGGCCGATTTGGCTTGACCTTTATAGCTACTGGCTTGACCAAATACCGCTGGATTTAATGACCAATTAATGAAGTTCATTTGAATAGTGCTGCTGAAGCTTGATGGCATATTTGCTATTCCACCACTGGTTCCGCCCGCTGGACCAAGACCAAGCATAAATGAGGGTAGAAGTTGAGTATAAGTGGCGGTTACGTCTTGGGCATAAATTTTATACTCTAGTGCAGCAACTGCCACGTCTGGGCGATTGCCAATAACTTTAGCTGGTAAGCTTGAAACATTTGCATAACTAGTTTCAACTTTGGCAAATTCTGCGGTATGATATTCGGTACCAGGCATATCACCGAGTAAGTAATTAAGGGCGTTTTGACATTTAATAATATTATTTTGGATTGCCTTAACTTGGCTTAGCGCTTGGTAATATGATTGTGTGGCATTAGTAGTCGTCTCTAGTGCAGCAAGCCCTACGCGTTTATTATTTTGTTTAATTTGCATTGATTTAGTCAAATCATTCAGATTGTCCTGGTTTAACCGGAGTTCTTCTTTCTGGGCGATCAAAGTGTAATACGCGCTAGTTGTTTGGGCTATTACATCCAGCTTACTTCCTTCATACTGCATTTTGGCTGCTTCAACACCTAATTCAGCAGCTTTCTGCTGTGCAATTATATTAAATATGTTCAATGAATTATAACCCGCATACATACCGTATATCAATTGTGGTTGTGGCATTAATGGTTGCAGATTAAAGAATCCTGTCAATGCACTCAGGCTAGGAATCCAGCTCATTTCTACACTTAGCAGGCTTGCTCGTGCCTGCTCGATATTAGCTTTGGAGGCTGCCAAACTATCATTATTTTTTAATGCGCTTTCAATAATTCGATTCAAATCAGGATCGTTGAATTTCTGCCACCAAGCTATGTAGGGTAAATTACTCTCGGCGGGATTACTTTGATAATTCCATGAACTTGGTAATTTTACACTGGGATCTGGACGATCTGGTGCCATTAATGAGCAAGATGTTATTAAACCTGTTAGTACTAGAAGTGGGCTAATTTTATAGAACATAATCTTCAACTTAATTTAGTAGAAATGTGCGAGAGTTCATTCTCGATTTCAAGGGTTAAATTTTGTGCCACCGTTAAATTAATTTGGCTAGAGTTTAGATAACTTAAACTAATAATCTTATCCGCAATGTGCTGTAGCGCAAGATTCACATTTTGAATTTCCAAGCGTTCAATTTGCGAACATTTTTCAAGCTTCAAGTCAGCGACTAAATTATTTAATTTTAAAATATCTTTAAGTAAAACATTCGTTAACTGGAATATTTTATTATTTTTAGTACCAGTTTTAGCAACGTTAAATAATTGTGTCATGTTTTTGAGTATCATATTTTTAGTTCGTAGTGCATTTAAGTACGTTAAATTTTGCCGCCCAAACCAAAAATATTCAATGCTAATACATAAAGCGAATCCAATAAACGTGCAAATTAAACGATCATTTATGTAATACATTAAATTAAAGCTGCTAGTATTACTCCATTCTTTAGTAATGTCGGAAAAAGCAGTCGAAAATATCACAAAATACTGATAAGGAATTTGACTAAAAAACACCATTGCGCCAATTAGTAGCGTAGTGATAATAATTAGCAAACGAAAATCCCAATGAATCAAATGCCACAAAATAGCAACCACGGCAACGCCGAGAATCGTACCATAAATCCGCAGACTGGCTTTTTTAATCACATCATGTGCATCAAAGCTGGAATATATTGCCGTTATGGTAATTAAAATCCAGACACTATGCGGAAGATGAGAAAACTGATAGATCGATTGCGCAATAATGACGACTATTACAATCTGTATATAACGCTGGGTATATAAATCTAAACTTTTAAGCATATTTTATTCCAGACAATTATTAGTTGTTGCAAAGAAAATTTGATTCCATCAGGCAAATCTGCAATCGCTAAATAATCTGCTTGTATTGATTCACTCAGCGTAATTTTTTGGCAAAGCTGCTCACAAATATCCGCAGATTGAAGTAATGCTTGAGAATTAATTGGCAGTATTTGTGTTCTTAATGCAGTCATATAAGATGAGATATGCAGTAAAGAAATATTAACTCTTCGAGCAGAAAAAGTAAACTCTTTTTGAGTTAAACCAGAAGTTATACGATAAAGTCCAATTAGGTGTTTTGAATTGGCAAAATTAGTTTCTCCCGCTGCTAAAGTGCGTTGTATTGTCACTAATTCATGTAAACACAAATAAAAGGCGCGCGCCCAGATTCTATTACAATAAACTCTGGGGAATAAATTCATAAATGCAATAATTACAATTAAATAGATTATGCACATAACGATTAAGTTATAGTACACATCAAAATTACCACTTACGTTTAAGGGTGGTAAGATCAAACCCAATAAATAACAAATTAGCGCAATTGCAGCAAAAAACTGAATTTTTCTGCCTAGCCAATATAAGAGGCTAAGCAAAAATCCGTTCACAATCACCGTAGCTAAATTATGGTTAACTACCAGATTAACACAGATATACCAAATGATGGCAATTACGATAAATAACACCACAATTTGCTGTTTGCGGATATGGCTTGGTGATGCTGCCGCCGCTATAATGCCCATTCCAAAGATGGGTAATAATTGATTGATATATGGTGGGCCAAACATAAAATTGACCAAAAAAATACAGATGAACACATATAAGGTATGGAAGGTATTGACTCGAATGATTCCATATTGATCATATTTATTTAGTGCATCACTTAGTTTGGATATAGACATATGCACTTACACCAGGATTAAGCGGATATTGTGGATCAGGGTCACTAATTTCAATCATTAATGGTACTCGCTGCGGTAAATTTAACCACTCATTATTCGCAGAAACAACCTGCTGTTGTGAGCGCGCAGTCGTATTTTGGCGATCGGTTGCCCATAAATTATTGACGATTACACCATGAAAAACCCGCTCCAACCCGTACATTCTTAGCCAGATAAGAGCTTTGTCTCCTGGGCGAACTTTGCGTAAATCAGTTTCATTCATATTCGCTTGGATAAACCAGTTAGCGGTATTAATAAATGAAAATAGCGCTTGGTGCTGGGAAACTGGCGTTCCTATTGATAAAAACATATTATCAACAACTCCATCGCTACCAGCACGAACCATGGTTTCATCTAGATTAATTTTATCAATATTCATGCTAGCCTTAGCTTGTTCCACGGCTTGTTGTTTTTGAGCTACGCGACTTTGATCAATTTTTAACTGAGTGAGATCTGAATTAACCTGTTGTTCCAGTGATTGCATTGAGTACTTGGTACTTTTTAGCTCTAACTCTGAGACCGAATTACTTGCCAACGGGTTACTTTTTATCGCATATTCAGTTTTGGCTTTATCCAGATTTATTTGTGAACTTTTTAGTGCGCTATTATCTTTTATAATTTGCTGAAGTTGTTCATCCAGACTGCTTTTGGCTTGCTGATAAGCCGCCGTACTTTTAGCTAAGGACTGTTTATATGGTTCATCATAAACCTGAAACAAAGGTTGTCCCTTTTGAACTTTTTGTCCATTTTTAACATAAATTTTAGAAATATACCCAGAAACATCCGCCGCAACAGTCTGATTGTTAGCAACTACAAAGGCATTATCCGTAAATGGAATTAAATAAGAGAAAAAACTGATCGCTCCAATTAGTACGGCAACTATGATTATAAAAATTGGAAAATTTATTTTATCTTTACATACATCAATAATTTTATTCATATTCCCCCTAATTGATCTGATTTTTTAAAATATTTAACGCTAAATTAATCTTTAAAACGGTAGATTATACTAGTAATACAATTTATTCGTCAAGTATGATTAATCCCAAAACTAAATCTCAGATCTACTACAGCTATCATGCATAAAACTATATAATAAACAAGCTGTTAAAATTATGAAATCATCAATAAAACCTGAATTCACAGGCTAAAGGCAAATAAATAAATTAAACTAAATTATCGATTGTCTTTCGCGAGTTACTGTGGCAAAAATCAACGTTAGAAAAACGTAACCGACTAGAAACCCTCTTAAAATTATTATTTCGTGGTTTTATGGATAATTTAAGCATGCCAAAGAAACTATTAAATTTATCCTTTTTGCACTTAAACTCAGGGTTATTGAACCCACAATCATTGTAAGAGCAGTACCACTGATTGGTAAGGACGTAGCGTAAATTGCTGCCAATTATCTGGTTGCTCAGGATAATTATTCAATAAATATTCTACTTCACAACAAGTTTGCAAGGCTTCAGGAACTGTAAAATTACAACTTGTGGCATAAAAATTATTAATCACCAAGATGACTTCATTCGCTAAGCTGCGCGTATAAACATATAATTGTGGATCATCCGCAAAATAAACTTGATATTCACCGGTAACAATTGCCGCCGAAGATTTACGCAATTGACTTAATTTACGATAATAGTGATAAATTGAAGCATCTTGGCTAATTACTCGCTGTGCATTAAGCTGAGGATAATTGGCAGACACCTCAATCCATGGCGTTCCGCTAGTAAATCCAGCGTGTAACGAATCATCCCATTGCATTGGAGTGCGTGCATTATCACGTGATTTAGCCTGTAAAATGGCTAAAATTTCAGCTTCGCTATGCCCACGCTCCGCCAATAAGCGTGCTGCATTCAAAGCCT
>JAUPUP010000145.1 GCA_030917485.1 Pseudomonadota bacterium | reverse complement strand
CTAGGTTACGCATCATACCATATTTAATTACATGAATGCCACCAGCGTTGGTTGCGATATTTCCGCCGATTTGACAGCTCCCACTCGATCCAATACTTAATGGGAAATAGAGTTCAGCTTCAATTGCTGCGGCATTAACCTGTTGCAAAGTACACCCGGCTTCAACGCATATGCTATTGTTTTGTAAATTTAATTCGAGAATTTTGTTTAGTTTACTAAGGTTAATAATCAGTTGTTGAACGGGTAAATTAAGTGGAACCGCTCCGGCACACGTTGATGTATTGCCACCTTGTGGAATAAGTCCAATCTTATGCGTTTGGCATAAATTAATAATTTGCTGAATTTGTGATACGGTGGTCGGAAAAATAACCCCGATGGCAGACCCAAACCGATTACCACGCCATTCGGTCTCAAATGCAATTTTTTTTGCGGAGTCGGTGATCAAGTTTCCGGGCGATACTATTTGCTGTAATTGATATAAAATGCTGCAATTAGCTGCTTTATCTGTTACATCTTTTGTATCTGTTGCATCTGTTACATTGGTGGTTGTAGTCATGGCGTTTTGTTATTTGTTTCCTGAGAAATAAACCTTTACCTTTGATTTATAATGTTTATATTTTATAATGTTTATACGTTTATAATATTTTATTTTATAATGTTGTCTAATATAAGTTGTGCAATGTTTAACCCGGTTTGTTGTAAAATTATTCTAGCTCCAGTTGGGCTGGTAATGTTAATTTCGGTAAGTTTTTGCCCAATAACATCAATACCTGCAAATAGTATATGGTGTTGCTTTAGCCAAATTGCAACCTCATTGGCTATTTTATAATCTTCCGCAGTTAATTTATGCACTTCACCATGACCTCCAGCAGCTAAATTTGCTCTTATTTGATTTTTTTTAGGAATACGGTGTAGGCAGTGTTCGACAACGATACCGTCGATGATAAAAATCCGGCGGTCACCATGAATAACTTCCGGAATAAATTTTTGCAGCATAACTGTCTGTGTATAGTAATTAGTGCTATTTTCCATTATGGCATCACAATTGACATCAAATGGCGATATTTTAAATATGCCGCGTCCCGCCATTAAATCTAGGGGCTTAATTACGCATTCTCCATGCGTATTTAAAAAGTCCCACAGGGCAGCTTTATGTTTGGCAACTATAGTAGGTGTGATTAGATGCGGAAAGTTAAGTATGCTTAATTTTTCATTAAAATTTCTGATGCTGGTGCTATTATTGACTATATTTGCCCCAGTTTGTTCCGCTAAAGTTAAAATTTGAGTTAGATAGAAATATTCCATATTAAATGGCGGATCATTTCTGACTAATACGGCAGTGAATTGATTTAATTCACAAGGAGCTTGAGTATGATTTTCCTCTTTATACCAAGGCATTATGCTACCTGGTATGTCTGCGTTACTTGCTAAAAGCTCTATTTTATGAGTAATTGCCATTGCTGTTTGGGATTGGGCATAAATTTCAGCGGGTGTGCAGTAAAATACTTCATGGTTTAGTTGGGCTGCGGTAACCATTAGCAAATATGTAGTATCGCCATGTACCTTAAACGTATGCAGCGGATCACAAATAAATAAAATTCGTGCCATAGTATCTATTGTCCTATTCATTATATTTTGAAAAACTAATGTTTTGAAAAACTAATATGCAAACTACTATTAAAACTAATATGAAAATATAACCTCTGAAAATATAACAGATAACAGCCTAACTATGCAAAATTAGAAGTGGTAGAGAATGGACAGAAAAAAAGAGTTTGACGTAATGCTTACCTGATTATTTCCCTGATTTGTTGTCATTAAACTACCTGAGTAATCCCATTCCAGACGATACCCAACATTAGTAAAACCATACTCAATACCAGCTCCATATAATGGCGTCGCTCCGGTTGCCGAATTGGGTGGGTTTACACAATTGCTGCAGCCGGGGTTGACGTTGCCAAAATTTGTAGCATTATAGTCTAACCCGCCTTTGGCGTACACGTCAAGCCCTGATAAACTATTGCTGATTACGCTAAACGGAAAATGCACTAAGATGGATCCGCCTAATAATTGTTGATTCATAGTGTAGGAGTTATTGCTGTTGCTGGTGCCCCACGCTGCATTATAATCAGCTTGTATCCCAACGATTTTATTAAAATCATAGCCAAAGTACAGCGTTGAGGCAAAGGAACCGTCAGTTTGAGAACCATTAGTACCATCATTAAATTGATAGGGTGATTGTACTGTACTAGTCAAGCCTGAATACCCAGCTCCGATGCCAATATAAAATCCACCTTCAGCAATTGCGTAATTTATTAAGTTTAGCAGTGCGGCTAGTGTTATAGTTAATTTAATTTTTTGCATCTAATTTAGCTAATTCTAATAATTTATATCGTTATTAATTTTTAACAGTAAGTATTATATTATATTTTCTCTTCTTTGTTAAATGTAATAAAAAATTGTGTTAAGTTGCGGTAGAAGTGCCATCTGATTTTTAATAAAAATGCATACTTCATGTTTTATGGTATGGAAGAATTTAAGCAATATTTTGCACATAATTAAGCAAAGAAACGCTGCTTCAGGTTTTTGAAAAAATCTGTGTGCATAATCTGGTTTAATTCTCGTTCAATAATATTTTGCAAGGATATGTTGTTTTGAGTAAATACATATCCGTAACCGATAGTTTCTGTAAGAGGTGGCTGTGGTATTATTACACATAATTTGTCATCTAGTTTTTGTCGATAATTGGCTTCGATTAAATCAGTAAACATAACATCAGCCTCTCCAGAGGCTAGTTTAGCAAAAATTGATAAATTATCGTCAGTTGTAATTACCACGGCTCTTTTAATATTATTTTGAACAAACTGCTGATTAGTACCGCCACTATTTACAATAACTGTAATTTCTGGTATATCTATATCTGCTAGATTGTGAATTTTATTATAGTGTTTTTTATTGATTAAGATAGCTTTCTGATCTGAGATGGTTGGAGAGGATACTAAAAAGTGTTGCCTTCTAGCTTTAGTTAGCGAAATTCCGCCACCTGCCATATCAAATAATTTATTGGTAAGGTTTATTTCTAATTGTGCCCAGCTAGTTTGTATAAATTCTACTTCAATTCCAAGATTATTGGCGAGTCTACATATAAGCTCAACATCAAAACCACAATACATTCCAGTTTCTTGATTTAAATAGGTAAACGGTGGATAGTCTAGGGTTGTCCCAACTCGAATCTTATTAGGTATTATCATATTAGCATATTTCCTATCATTTTAATACATAGATATCAATTTTAGCATGCTTATTAGACTATACAAGTTATTAATTGCTTGTTCATTTATGATAAAATAGGGTTTGATATCTCTAATTCCAAATACGGATTGGAGTTATAATACAGATTAAAGTTATATGCTCTTCGTCTTTAAAAGCGGGACTTTGTCATTATTGTAGCTTACTATTTTACAATATTTTTGGAGTATTTTCTAGATGTTAGAATTTTTGGCAATTTGTTGTTTAATTTTGTGTAATGCATTTTTGACATTAGCTGAATTATCCTTGCTTTCAGCAAGAAAGCCTCGGTTATTTGCGTTGGCGGATGAAGGCGTTAAAAATGCCAGAATCGCATGTGATTTAATTCGTAAACCTGGTCGGGTTATAGCTGTAGCACAAATTGGTCTTACTATTATTGTACTTATTGAGGGAGCGTTGACAGATGATTTACTTGCTCCAATAGTGTATAAACTTGTTACACAGTTAAAATTTCTCCAACCTTTTGATCATTTTATCACGTTAATGTCCAGTTTTGCTTTGGTCACGGTATTGG
>JAUPUP010000144.1 GCA_030917485.1 Pseudomonadota bacterium | reverse complement strand
TAGCGCCATTTAATTGTAAAAGCGCCAATAAATCATCATTAACCCCAGTATTATCTTTGCTTTGCAACGGGTACATATCTAACACATAACGATATTTATAATTAACACTACCTAATTCTACCGGTGGTATAGCTTGGTTTTTGAAATTGATTTTTTGTTTTAAATATATCTTAATCCTAATTATGTTTGGCGAATACTGAGCAATGCCAATATTTTTAATAATTGGATCCTCAGCCAGTACTTTACTTTGTATTTTTTGCAATACCTGATTTAACCGCATATTTATGATATTGATAACTACTGTTTTATTATCTTGAATCATACTTTTTGCTTCAATAGTATTATCAGCCTCAAGAGTAAGCCTAGTATATACGCTGGAAGGCCAAATTCTAACCGCTATTAAATTATTGTTTACAGAGCTGGCTGATACCTTAGCTGCAATATTCGTTAATATATCATCAGAATCGCCCTTAGCTAGAGTACTGGCAGACGATGATTCTTCATTAACTAAACTAGTCAATTCATCTGCCTTAATAAACGGTGAAATTACCGCACTTAAGAATATTATTGACCCGAATTTGACAATTAATCGGCGTGTTTTATCAATTGGCTCAGACATTCAGTTCCTTTATCGCTTAATGACGTGATCTGCACGCTACGCTGATCTTTGGCAGCCTCAGCATCACTCACCGCTATTATTTTTAACCACCAGTCAATTGACGGCAGATATTGATAAGCTTTTTCTGCCCACTCTATAAAACAAATGCTATTTTTAGTAAAGTATTCATCAAATCCAGAATCTAACCATTCTTCACCTGCATTAAATCTATATAAATCAAAATGATATATATCAACATTGCCGACACTGTATGGTTCAACAATAGTATAAGTTGGGCTTTTCACATTACCTGTCACTCCCAGATCGTATAGGACACCTCGAACTAGGGTGGTTTTCCCCGCACCCAAATCACCCGAAACTGCGACTACAAAATCTGGTACAATTGATTTTGCTATTTGTTGAGCAAAGTTTAAAGTTGCGTTAAGGTCTACCAAAGCAGTTAAATATTGCATAATTTATTAGTTACCCTAGTCAAATATCAAAATAAGTTTATCTTTTAAACTTTTAAAAACATATCTGTTAAAAACAGTTTTAGAATAGTGCCAGCATACTAATACCAGTATATTTTTGGAGTAGCACCAGCACACCTTGGATTATAGCATATTAACCTAGGTATAAAATGATTGATACATGTTGATTAATACATGATAAAATCTGTATAGTGTGTGATTAACAATTTATTATTAATAAAGTAAAAGCTTGTGGAAAAAGAAATAGTTTTAACTGGAGACCGCCCAACTGGGTGCTTGCATTTGGGACATTATATCGGCTCATTAAAAAATCGGGTAAAATTGCAAAATACTCATGAACAATTCATTATGATAGCTGATTGGCAAGCATTAACCGATAATGCAGAAAATCCAGACAAAGTAAAAAACAATGTAATTGAAGTAGCGTTAGACTATCTTGCAGTTGGAATTAATCCACAACTTAGCACTATATTTATTCAATCGCAAGTAACTGAACTGGCTGAATTAACCATGTACTACCTTAATTTAGTCACTATGGCGCGTCTTGGACGCAACCCAACAGTTAAAGATGAAATGCGCCAAAAAGGTTATGAGAGTGATGTTCCAGCAGGTTTTTACATGTATCCGGTTAGCCAGGCTGCTGATATAACCGCATTTAAGGCTGCACTAGTACCAGTTGGTGAAGACCAGTTACCAGTTATAGAACAAACCAATGAAATAGTTCGTAAATTCAACTCCTTATATGGCAATATCTTGGTTGAAGCAAAAGCATTGTTATCTGAGACTAAAAGGTTGCCCGGACTTGACGGTAAGGCTAAGATGAGTAAATCACTAAATAACGCTATTTATCTATCTGATAGCTCTGATTCGTTGAAACAAAAAGTTATGAGTATGTACACAGATCCAAATCACTTACGCATAAATGACCCAGGGCAAGTGGAAGGTAATATGGTATTTACTTATTTAGATGCTTTTGATGCAGATCAAAACAAAGTAAATGAATTAAAAGCGCATTACTCACGAGGTGGCTTAGGTGACGTAGCGCTAAAAAAACATTTGTTTGAAGTACTGGATAACTTATTAACCCCAATTAGAAATAAACGGCTTGAACTAGCTAAAGATAAAAATGAAATATACAAAATATTATATGATGGATCAATTAAAGCAAAAAATATCGCAGCTAAAACCCTAAATAAGGTTAGAGAAGCAATTGGTATAAAATATTTGTAATATAAAGCAATTATTAACTTGGTTACGTATTGAAAGACAAAGTAGCATATATGGATAAATATAAAAAATCGAATTCAACTATACTATCAATAATATTTTTTACTATATTTATTGACCTTTTAGGAGTTGGAGTACTAATTCCGGTATTTCCATTGTTGATTTTACCTGGCTCAGCATTTAAAGTTACTCCAGATTACTGGAGCGTAACGCAAGGTTATATCCTACTGGGTTATCTTGCCGCATCATATCCATTTGCTCAGTTTGTGTTTGCACCAATCTTAGGACAACTTGCCGACCCTTACGGCAGAAAAAAAATCTTAGCTTTTTCTATATTTGGTACTGCAATTACCTACGTTTTATTTGCTATTGGCATTGTAACTAAAAATATACCGCTTATGTTTTTTGCACGCATTGTCGATGGATGTACTGGTGGAAATATCTCAGTTGCACAAGCCGTAATTGCTGATATCAGCAGCCCTAAAAACCGTGCCAAAAACTTTGGATTAGTTGGTATGTCATTTGGTTTAGGATTTATTTTAGGACCATTTATTGGTGGTAAACTCTCTGACTCTACCATATTTACTTGGTTTAATCCCGCAACCCCGTTTTATTTTGCAGCAATTTTAAGCGGATTAAATATGATTTCAGTGCTTAAATTTCTACCAGAAACATTAACCATTAAAAAAACTTTGCGTTTAAGCGTTACACGACCTTTTCATAACATAATAAAAGCTTTTTCTTGCACTGGACTGCGTAATGTCATGCCATCCACTTTTTTGTTCAACGGTGGATTTACTTTCTTCTCTACTTTTTTTGCTTTAGTGCTGGCTGGAACCTATAGATTTAGTCAAGGACAAATTGGTAATTATTTTGCCTATGTTGGAATTATGATCGTGTTTGCCCAAGTACTTATAGTTAGAAGAATATCGGGCAAAGTACATGACTATAAAATACTTAGATTTAGTATGTTTGGTACTGCATCCTGCTTACTGTTTTATTATTTTGTACCAGGTGATCATCCACAACTGATCTACATAGTGCCACCATTTATGGCAACCTTTAATGCTCTTACATACTCGTTTAATGCTGCACTGGTAACAAGGGTTACCCCAGCTCATATTCATGGAGAAAGTTTAGGAATTAATTCTAGCGTTATGGCATTAGCTCAAACAATTCCAGCCGTAATTTCCGGTTATGTGGCAACTATTAATCCGCATCTGCCAATATTTGTGGGAAGCGGTGTTATGGTTTTGGGTGGTATCTTATTTTGGGTGCTATTTAAGCCACGTGCTGCCATCAATTCATCTAAGCCTACTTATACCAAAAATTAACAGGTGTAACATGCAACCAAACGGATATTTAATGAAAAATAAACTAAAATTAATAATTCCTTTGTGTTTTCCGCTTTATGTATTTGCAACCTTAGGTGAAGATATACCATCAATCGCAAAAAACGCCATAGATTTTAAAGTTACTAACAACACTTCTAAAATACAAGTAGTTCAAATTGAATCATATAAAATTGAACAATATAGCTATAGCGATATAAACAACAATAACACTAATGACAACCTAAACAGTGATGTTAATATCCATATGATTAGCAGCAATAATAACCATACTCCTAATCTTGTTATCCCTAGCAATAATAGCAATACATACTCTAACGATAATACATACTCTATTTATCAAATGACCACATTATCCGGAATTGAAATTAGACAATACGTGGCTGCGGATAAGGTGTTTGCTGTAGTTTGGCAGGGGGAAACAGCACCTAATTTAACTCAACTATTGGGAAAATACTTTCATTTGTATGATAGTACAACTCCAAAGTATAAATCTTCAACATTACACTGCATTGAAGATCAAGATTTAATCGTTTACTATGGCAACGTCAACGGATATTTTTATGGTAGAGCTATTATCCCTTCATTAATTCCATCTGGATTGGCTATACTTAAGATTAAATAATACAAGTGAGTATTCCGCACCCAAAAAAGTATATTACAAAACAAAATACTGTAAGTTACACAACATTGACGATGTCCAGGATTGAAAGACAAAAAGTATATGTTAATCAATAAAAATTTTTATAAAATAATTCTAATTATTGCTCTAGTTATATTATTTATAGTATTAATGAAATGGTTTCATGTTCGTGACTATTTGAGCATCGAAGGATTTAATCGCTACCGCAATAGTATCCTGTTTTATGAAAATATGCACCCAGATGTATTTACAATTGGATATGTTTTTTTGTACATTTTAGTTATTGCTTGCTGTATTCCAGGAACTATTATTCTGGATCTGTTAGCTGGATATATTTTTGGCATATTTGGCGGTACTTTGTTGGTATTATTTAGTTACTCAGTTGGTTCGTGCATTAATTTTCTTATTATACGCTCTTTCTGTAAAAAAACTCTCGAGCATAAATTTAGCAAATTTCGACATTTTATTAATGGTCATGGTAGATACGGACTATTACTTAACCTAATCAGCCTACGTTTAATTGCAGTAATCCCTTTTTGGGTAACAAATATAGTTGCTGCATTACTTGGAATTCGTATGAGTATTTTTATCCTTTCTACTTTTATTGGCATAATTCCTTCATCAGTAATATATGTAATAATCGGAGATGGGGTGTGTGATTCAATTACTGGAGGCCAGGCACTAAATGCTAAAATCATGCTCAACCCCAAAATATGGATCCCTCTAATCATAATGGGTATTCTGCTTATGATGCCCAACATTATTAAATCAATCAGACACCGTGGATCAAAAAGCGAGTTATAAAAGCTAACACTGTCGAACTTTAGCTGCACAAGTAAACCAAAGACGAAGAGCGTATACAGCAATTTAGATAAATATGTGTTTTATTTATATGATATAATTTTGCCCTCTTGGATAAGTATCTGTGTGTATTTATCCAAGAGATTATTTAATTACTATAACCTTTCTCTCGTTGCCTTGATAATATTAATTATTGGATAATTAGTTATTACTTAAGGATGTTCGCATGAACGAGAGATGTATTAAACCATAGGGAGTATTCATGCGTCATTATGAAATAGTTTTCCTTGTTCATCCAGATCAAAGTGAACAAGTCGTGCAGATGATTGATCGATATAAAAAAATCATTACTGATCATAGCGGAAAAATTCATCGTCTTGAAGATTGCGGACGTAGACATTTAGCCTATCCAATTAATAAATTACATAAAGCACATTACATTCTTATGAATATCGAAGCTGACAATAAATTACTTGAAGAATTAAATCATGCTTTCAAGTTTAATGACGCAGTTTTGCGCAGCCTAGTAACTATGAGAAAATCTGCGGTAGCTGAACCTTCAGTTTTTATGAAAGATGATAAAAGTAAGTCTTTAATATAAAAACGCTTTTTGATACAAGACTGATAAAATGGATGCAATAAATGTGGTTAAACTCAGCGGGCGTATTGTTAAGGTGTACCCAGTAAAGCATACATTACATCAAATACCAGTTTTATCTTTTGTACTAGAGCATTTATCTAACCAAGCTGAAACTAATGAAGACAGAACTATTAAATGTAGAGTTTATTGTATTATGTTCAACTGCAATAATTCATCGTCTCAAATTGTAGAAGAAAGTTATATAAGCGTAACTGGTTTTTTAAGTCAAAATTCTAAGTCTCAACTGGTGTTAAATGTTAAAAACGTTAAACAAATTTATGAATAAAAAGGATTGTTAAAATGTCACGTCAACCAATTAAAAAAAAGAAATTCTGCCGTTTTTCAGCAGAAAGTTTTGCTGAAATTGATTATAAAGATGCGGATCTATTAAGGAGCTACATCTCTGAGACGGGGAAAATTATTCCCTCGCGGATTACTGGAACTTCCGCCAAATATCAAAGAATGTTAGCCGCGGCAATTAAGCGCGCAAGATTTTTGGCATTAATTCCATATACAGACCAACATTGATTGTAAAATAAAGGATAAGTATAAATGAAAATTGTTTTATTAGAAAAAATTGCCAATCTTGGTGACCTTGGGGATGTAGTAGACGTTAAAGCTGGTTATGCAAGAAATTTTCTTATACCATTTGGCAAAGCTATTCGGGCAACTGCTGAAAATTTAGAAAAATTCAAGACTATGATTGCTGAGTATAAAAAGAAACAAGAAGAGATTCTAGCTCAAGCAAAAGATAGACTTGTTAAAATTACCGGGCAAATATTTCAAATTACCAAAAAATCTGGTGTGGATGGTAAATTATTCGGCTCAGTTACCACTGCTGATATTGCAGAAGCAATAAGCAAGTTTGGAGTTGAAATCAAAAAATCAGAAGTAAGTTTGCCTAATGGCGCACTGAAAACAGTTGGTGAGTTTGATGTAAATATAATCTTACATCATGAAGTGAAAGCTCTAGTTAAAGTTAATGTAGCTCCTGAAGCTTAGTATTAATACCAACTACTTTCGACAGCATCACTAATAGCTATAGTGATGCTGTGGTAGCTTACACACATAAAGCAGCTAGCAGCCAGCCCCACACCTCGTGGCTGGAGACTCTCTCTGTCGCACATTTTTCTTAAATTACAGCCACATCACCAGTCATCCATAACATATAAAAAGCAAAATGCAGAATTAGTGTAATAATAAGCGCTAAATAACGTAAACTCTGATTTTTTTCTGTTACCATTCCAATGACAACATAAAACATAAACATAGATAGAGAATAACGCGTAAATGACCATAAGGTACCCAGAACCACGGGAGCTAATAAAGATAATCCGGCAAATAAAGCATATTCGTAGAGTTTTTTACGTACCAAATATGGAATCCAAATAAAAGCCAAGATAAAAAACCATTTAGCATAGGTATTCCCCGACATAAAGGTCACATTAAGCGCGCGGAGTGGATTAGATAACCAATCAACCCCCGTATGCCCCCAAGCTTGTTGTATATGGTAAAAAGCTAAAGCATCGCCTACATGGCAATATAGATACAACATAAATAATAGTAGTCCGCTACTAATTATTAACATCTGGATACCAATTTTAAGGCTAGGCATTTGCCTTTTTCGAATAAAGATATTATATGCATAAGAAGCAAGGAAAAGTATGCCAAAAAATCGACTGGCAGATAAAAATGCACCAGATAATGCAGCGCTCCAATATTTTTCTTGCTGTAAATTAGTAAACGCTAGTAATGAAAATAATAAAAATACAGTATCAGAATAGGAAGCGGAAATAAAAATATTGAAAGGCGTAAGAGCAAAAATTAATGTGGTGAATTTAGCCTGGCTATAATTCACTAATTTTTCCATTAAACGTATAAAAAGCCAAATACACAAAAAAAATGCAATTTGATTAACAACTATACCGGCCCAAGCCGCCGGAATTCCACACCAATATAAAACTTTGGCACTTAAGGGAAAAAGCGGAAAGAACGCCCAGTCAGCCTGCCCAACAAGCTCTGGTGGCTGACTTAGGGGTACAACCATATAACCATGTTTAATTATGTCTACATACCACAGGCTATCCCATTGATTAAGCAGACCAACTATTTTTTTACCCTTAAGTATACTCAAACGTATCAAAGCATTATTTTCAATGCCAAACACTAGCCGACTTAATACAAAAAAATATATTGACTCAATAAGTCTGCTGTGTTTAAGCATCATACGTGGAACACTCTCTGTGGTAATAAAAGTTTTGATTTTTAGTTATTGTCGTAAAGAATGCCGTAATTGTAACACAAATTACCGCAGGATTAACATTTGGTATTTTACAACATGCACACTCTAATTTTGAGATTGTATTGTTAGATGAACCCAAGCACTGCTTATTTATGCTACAATATCATCTTTTGTAATTAGTGCTCTTGATTAGAGATATAAGATAGGAGTAAAAACAAGATGAAAAAATATATGTGTCTTATTTGTGGATTTATTTATGATGAAGCTCTTGGTCTGCCAGAAGAAGGAATAGCTCCTGGCACTAAATGGGAAGATATACCACCAAACTGGTCATGTCCAGACTGTCTAGCCGCAAAATCAGATTTTGAAATGGTGGAAATATAATAAATGAATCTTACAACAAGCAATGATTTTACCGTCAGCAACATCAACAATATTGATGGATTTATAAATTTTAATGATTTAAACCATAATATGCTTGATTCCATACTTGAACAAAGTTTAAGTATGGCTATACAGTCATTAGATCAAGTTGAGCAAACGCAACATGCAATCTCATGGCAAAATTTGCAGCATAGTCTATATAATTACATGTATCAACTTAATCAAATTTGGAATATTACCAATCACCTAGAAGCCGTCAATAGCTCACCAGAATTCCGCGACCTTAAAAATAAATTTCAGAATAAAATTGCTGGATTTTATGTAAATGTAGGTCAAAGCAAACAATTATATCAACATTTAAAACATATTAAAGAAGTTGAATATGCCACGCTTAGTCAAGAAGACAAAAAAATCATTGATAATGAATTTAGAGATTTTCGCTTAAGCGGGATAGAATTAGACCAGGATAAACAAGCAAAGTTTAAAACCATACAAGAACAATTATCGCAACTGAGCACAAAATTTGAAAATAACGTATTAGATGCTACAGACAATTATAGTAAGTTTGTTACTTTAAGTGAATTAAAAGGTATACCTGATGAGTTATTAAACCAATATAAACAAGATGCCGTAGCTCACGACAATCCTGAATTATACCGAATTACCCTGCATATGCCAAGCTACTATCCCATAATGGAATACTGTGAAAATCGAGCCTTGCGGCAAGAACTGTATTATCATTATACTACTCGCGTCAGTGAATTTGGCAATGCTAAACTGGATAACTCACCTATTATTTGCGACATTTTGCGGTTACGCCATGAAAAAGCTAAATTATTAGAGTTTAATAACTTTACTGAGTTATCTTTATATCCAAAAATGGCAAAAAATTCAGCCGAAGTTTTATCTTTTCTGTATCAGTTGGCAGACAAATCCAGAAGCCATGCTTTGTCTGATTTTACCGAACTAACAAAATTTGCTAAATCTGAATTTAATATAGACAAGCTTGAAGCGTGGGATATTATATTTGTAAGCGAAAAATTACGCATATATAAATATAGCTACTCCAACTGGGAATTAAAGCAATATTTTCAGTTAGACATAGTCTTGAATGGATTATTCAAACTCATTTTTGATCTGTATCAAATAAAGTTCAACCTAAACTCAACCATTCCGACCTGGCACTCCAGCGTATTAACCTATAACGTAATTAAAAATGATATTGTTATTGGTAGCCTATATTTAGATTTATTTGCCAGAACTGGAAAACAGCCTGGTGCATGGATGAATTCAATTCAAGATAGATTTATTGACGATAAAGATAAAATTGATAACAAACCTATGGCGGGAATTATGTGTAACTTTACCCCACCATTAAATAATTCAGACATTACTATTTTAACTTTTGATGAGGTACAGACCTTATTCCATGAAATGGGACATGCTCTACATCATTTAGTTACTCAAATTAATCACTTTAGTATATCCGGAATAAATGGGGTTGAATGGGATGCAGTTGAACTACCGTCTCAGTTTATGGAATACTTTACCTGGGATCATGATATATTAAAAAATATTAGCTGTCATATTAAAACAGCACAACCAATTCCGAACGAATTGTATACCAAAATAATTAATGCCAGATATTATCAATCTGGGCTGCAGATGGTGCGTCAGCTTGAGTTTTCAGTTTTAGATATTTTGCTGCATCAAAGTACGGTGTTTACTAGTGAAGAATGCCACCGCATAAGCCAGGAAGTGAGAGACAAAATTGCGGTTGTAATACCACCCGAATACAATAGATTTCTAAATAGTTTCTCACATATTTTTGCCGGGGGTTATGCCTCTGGATATTACAGCTATAAATGGGCAGAAGTTTTAGCCACCGATATATTTCATAAATTTGATGATAAAAACAATCAAGAGTATGCAGTTCTTGGCCAAAAATTTTATGACAATATACTATCAAGAGGCGGTTTAAACCCTATGCTGGACAATTTTGTTGCTTTTATGGGGCGTGAACCACAAATTGACGCTCTTTTAAAATACTCTGGTATTAATTGAGTATGACCACCGCCACTATAGAAACATAGAAGGCGCAAGCACATACATATAACTAAAGATGCTTAATATAGTTGAAGGGGACATTCATGCGTAATAAAGATTGGATTTATGCACTGGTACTAATAATTTTAGCTATATTTTTACCGCGGATTATGCTATTTTATGTAGTATGTGGAATTCTGGATTTTAGACGCAGTAATACATTTGATGCTGTTAATTGGAAACGTTATTTTTTTGGTAATGGATTATTTACCTGGATACTCTCTCCGTTTAATTTGCTGATGGATTTATTTTGTATCAAAAATAAAAAAATTTATGAACTCGAAGAATTACCAGAGGAATGTCAAACTGAGTTAACCCAATTAATAAATACGGCTAAAAGCAAGCCACAACTAATTGAAGAACTTGGTAAAACCATGCAAGAAAAAAATCGTGGCATGACTTTCTTTAAATGGTACGGAAAGAATGTTGATAACTCTATCATAATTCCAGAATTTCATCAACAGTTCAAATATATAAAAACCATTGGTATATCTATTTTCAATAAAAACCAGAGAACATCTGTTCACTACGGACCATTAAGAGTTACTCTAAGAGTATTATATAACCTCACACCAATAGATAGTAATGAGGTTTATATTCAGGTGGCTGGCAACATTCATAAATGGCGGGATAATCCTTTATTTATTTTTGATGATACATTAGTACATCAATCAGTCAATCATTCGGATCAAATGCGTTATGTATTATTTTTAGATATCGCGCGACCAAGTAAACACTTTAAACTAATGCATAAAATCTTAGCCGTTATTGGAGTTTGTATAATTTCGATTAACCGAGTGTTTTATAAAAATTGGGATATGATAAAATAAATATCGCCGATCTCAATATTACTGGCGTCAATTAATTACGGGGGTGGGTTACCCTGTATTTATGGAGAAAATTAGATGGCTTATAAATTTGCAATAATCAGCGGAAGCACACGTAAAAAAGCACCACAATCTTCAAAAGTGGCTCACTATGTAAAATGGCTGCTTGAACAACAACTTGAACAAGAAACATACTTACTTGACTTATCTGAAACGTCCCTTAAATATTGGGATGAAACGTTTTGGTCTGATTATAAAAATTTTGATGAGAACTGGGCTATCGCGAGTAAAGAAATTCGGAATAGTGATGCGCTGGTTATTATCACACCAGAATGGAACGGTACAATTCCGCCTGCATTAAAAAATATTTTTCATCTAGCGACCAAGGGGGAAATGGCAAATAAACCAGCTTTAATTATCAGTGTTTCATCAGGAATAAATGGTGTCTACCCAATAACTGAACTACGGTTAAATAGTTTCAAAAATACCTTTGTTAATTATATTCCGCAACATGTTATAGTAAGAAATGTAAATAGTGTACTTAATAATCCTCAAGCAATTGAAACTGAGGACGATAAACTTATCAAAGAACGTATTGATTACACCCTAAAAATACTTATGGTATATGCAGAAGCGTTTGTTAAAATTAGAGATTCTGAGATTATTAAAAATAATCCATTTCCTTACGGAATGTGATCTAGGTATACCGCATCATCTGAAATACTCTTGAATTGCCTTATACAGCAACAAACTATAAGGCAATCGCTTCTTTTCATATTCTAACATTATTTCAAGTATGTAAGTCGCAGTTGTCACCAGACGCTGCTGTAAAATATAAGTTGTAGTAAGCCTAAACCTTTATCAAAATAAATTGCACATTATAGCACCAGGTGCTATAATGT
The DNA here is from genome assembly GCA_030917485.1 of Pseudomonadota bacterium. GTDB lineage: Bacteria > Pseudomonadota > Gammaproteobacteria > Burkholderiales > UBA11063 > Aquella. The sequence goes on along the minus strand of JAUPUP010000144.1, from coordinate 1,481 downwards.
AGATCTAAGCATTAGGTATTAGAGGTTATATTAATAGTGCTAATTCTTAAAACATTCTCATTTATGAAGTGGCAGAAGAAATCATCCATTAAAGATACTGCCTTAATTGAAGCTCTCCATGAAATTGAACAAGGATTAGTAGATGCAGATTTAGGTAGTGGGTTGTTTAAAAAAAGAATTGCCAGACCAGGTTTTGGTAAAAGGTCTGGCTTTAGAACACTAATTGCTACAAACCTTAATAATCGGTGGATTTTTATTTTTGGTTTTGCTAAAAATGAGAAAGATAATGTTGATAGTGCAGAATTGCTGGCATTGTAAAAATATGCGAAATATTTATTATCTTTGCCGCTAGAAGAAATTAATGAATTATTACAAAATAAAGAACTATTGGAGGTCTCAAATGAAACAAAGTAGAATATTAGACGAGATACATGATTCCATACCTCGGATGCACAGCTTGGGAATTGCAGATAAGCAAACTATGAAAGAGTTTGATAAATTGTGTTTCAAAGATATTAAAGTTTTAAACCCGGAAGATATCAAACATATACGAAAAAAAGAACATGTTAGCCAATCTATATTGGCTCGGTATTTAAACATGAGTACCTCAACAATTGCTCAGTGGGAACGTGGGGCAAAAAAGCCAAGTGGACCCGCCCTAAAGCTCTTAAACATAATTTATGAAAAAGGGTTAAGCGCCATTGTTTAATGCTCATCTGACTATTTTGAGAGTGTGTCATAAACCCACAAGAACAATATTATTAGAATCAAAAAAGCATATTACATCAACTCAATCCATACGGTAAAGATACGCAAATATATATCTAGGATAATATATTAATGCTCTTTATTGGCTTAGTTATAATTATTCCACACCGTTACCACAACTAGCATATGGTTATACTGCGCCGTATCATCTTTATGAGCAACATGGCTTAACTCAACCATAAAATTAGTTTTACTTTCAATAGCAGTTTTTATTTTTATCGCTAACGATTTATTTTGGTCGAAACTAATTACTATTTTTGCCGCCCTTCCTTCCTTTATTGTAGTAATAATCTGGTTGATTTTATTTTCAGAATAACTTTCAAAAAATACAGGATACCACCCACCCACGACATGTGGCGTAACTTTAGATTCAACACACGGGATATTTTTATCGTTATTAGCATAATTATCATTACTGTTGCCAGGTACATCTATACTGTTACCAACAGAATAAACCATCCTATATACTGCAAAAAACACTACACCCAACAATATTAATTTTAATTTAAATGTTAATCTCATATCAACCTCATTCTATTTATTTTTTAATATATTAGTTATTTTAATATACAATATATTATACCTAATAATACTACATTTTACACCATGTCTGGCACATAAAAAAAGACACCACATTTAAATATAGTGTCTTTTCAAGGTTTTTTATTAACAAATAATTATCCGGCTAATTTAATGGAACCAACTGGCTGCAT
>JAUPUP010000143.1 GCA_030917485.1 Pseudomonadota bacterium | reverse complement strand
TTTTATTATCATTCTACCAAAAAAGTCTTTTTTTGTGTTAAAAATAATGTTACATTTCGAGCTTGGATAATTACTATTCTTATTATTCGGTTTTATTATGCTGTAAATTATTGCGGTTTAATTAAACTAAACAAAAAATAGGAAAAAATATTGTTAACTTTATAAATAGGATAATTATACACTATGTCATTTCCATTGAACCGAAGTTCTATTAATGCAAATACCAATTTTAATGTATCTGTAGTAATACCTAGTAATTCTAATGCAGTCTCATCTACTGGCACAGCTATTGATCCAATAATTAAAAGCCAACTTACGGATTTACTTGCTCAGTTTGGAGTACTTTGTTCGTACTGCGTTACTTTGGATGGTCGCAAAAACCCAGAGTTAAGTCAACATAGAGCGAATACCATAAATAACTTAATTAACAAGCTCTTATCAAAGCTTGAACAACCGGAAAATCGTACACAACAATATGAAATGCCCCATCAAACATCGGATACAAATAATGAGATTCAGGATTTAACTGAATTAAATCAAGATGAGCTTACTTTAATCTTTGAAAGTAATAAGGAAGATCACCTAATGCATACAAAGACATCACTGGTTATTGTGGAAGTGTATGTCGAGGGACAAAAAAATCCTATCTATATGTTAATGGAGAATCGTGATAAGTCAGTAATAGTATCACCTCAAAAAAGACGAGTTGAAAATCAAATTAAGTCGTTAATGGGGAGGATTTGCAATGGTAAAAATGGTGGAATAATTCCAAATACTGATTTATGTGGGGTGTTTTACTATTCGGTTGACAACTCACAAAATGATGAATTAGCTAAGAAAATAAAAGAATTGAATGGAAATACTGATTCAACTGATACAAGTGAAAAAGTTATAAAGTCTGCAATTAATAGTATTATAAAATCAGGGAGTATTGATAATACAGGAACTAGTATTAGTGATAATCATACAAAAAATACCCCATTCCATGATAGGTCGAATTATTCCAATTATGGTTTGACCAGTAAGACCAATAAAAGAAAGCGTTTTAATGATACAGATAACTCTAATAAAGTTTATTCCACTTCCACTAAGGTGTACCGAACATCCAATCCAACCACTGTAGTACCTGATGAGGCAATTTTCATAGAAATGCTTTCTGAGTATGTTTCTAAGTGTGGTTCAATTGGGGATTTGCTGAGGAAAATAGAGTCGAAGTTATCCGGTAGTATTAAAATTTACGATGTAGATATGGCGCATGAGATATTTAATGCATTATATGATAATTTTAAGAGTAAATATCAAGAGAGTCGTGATTGTGATAAATTTGTTCAAAATGTGGCTAATCTGTATAATAGTTATGATGGTCCACTTATAGGTAATACCTCATATACAGACAAATTGATACAAAGATTAAACTATATGCTTCAAATATGCAATAGGTTTCACTATGTTGATATGAGCACACAATCTGATAAAACGAATGTAGATTACATTAATAAGATATTAAATAAGTATTATAATGAAATATATAGTTCAGAATCCACGGGGTTCACGCAAGAAAATATGGTTATTACCCCAAACAAAGTTATCAATATGCGTACTTTACCGCAAGAAGAAGAAAAGGTATTTAATCAGATATTTAATCAGCATCACTACGCTGTAATAAGAACAGACAATAACTATACATTATGGCATATAAATAGTGCTCAGGAAATAAAAGCATATAAAATCTCCAAGAAAATTGGTCGAGCATTTCAAGAAGAGAATGGCGTAGTAACACTTGAGAAAATACTCAGTTTAATAAATCTAAATCTGCGTCCTAATGACCAGCAGTTATTTAAAGGTTTTAAGGATGACCTGTTTAATGTATATACTGCCTTTATCCCAAAATTAAGGCACAGTAAGCAATTAGTAATGGCGTATGATGATGTTTTTTATACATTAGGTATGATAAATATGGGAGAAAAAAAATTGCAAGACAAACTTAACCATGCTCGCAATGCAGCTTATACTCAACCAGTTGATTCTGTCAAAGATTCATCATTTATATTAAATGAAACATTGTTGACAAATAATGTTTCTGACATAATTTTAAGTACCATGATGGTTAAGATGTTGCAAATTGATTATTTAATAAAACAAGAACCTACACAATATAAAGATCTTATTGATACACTGTTTAGGATTGGTATTAATTGTAACTTAGAAGTATTAGGGAAATATATTGAGCCTACTGTAATAAAAAAAGCAATGAAGTACTTATCATGGCTTTCAGGCTACCACGCCAGTAAAATTGTTAGATTTTTTATGATAATCTTACATTCTTATGTTATTAAGTTAAGTACACGACAACCTGCCATGCCAGATAATCAAAATCGTTTTAAACTGGTTATGCGCGCAATGAATACTATAGTTGAGATGATTACTGAAATTACTAAAGCACCGTTATATGTGCCTAATGAAAAGTATTTGTCTTGTTATACTTATTTAAATAATAATATTATACGTTATGCACTAGATAAAAATAATTTTACGTTTGATTACGTTAATAGTCATAGTAACCCAAATCCTTCAACATTTTCTACCATGCTAACTGTTAAGAATAGCATAGTAAAAAATGATCTTAACAATTTTTTTAATCAACTTAAACTATTGACTAAACCTAAAGCTTATCCAAACAAGATTTTTTCAGATTATGAATATAAATTGCGCCCTACTAATTTTTTAAAATTTATTTTAAAGCAGGTGGTTAGCAGTAATTATATTAACAATATTTTTTTAGACATATCTCGACTGGATAGTATATTTTTGCTACTTGTTTTAGATAATATTGATACGATTAAGTTACTTAATAGAAATCAATCCCTGTATGATAAGGATACTATATACTTCTATGATAACTTGTCAACTGCTTCTGCAAAATTTGTGTTATAAATTCTGTAAAATCAACAAGTTTCAGTTCCTCAATTTAATACTATTTTCACAATTCATCCACCTGAGCCCAACGAAGTGGCACAAGGTGGACACCAACGAGCGACGGCGAGGCGGTAGTTACCACGCAATCGCTTTTATTTCTCTTTGATTATTACAAAAATCTGTAAAATACCATCCATTTTTAAGTGTAGCATAAATTATAGTTAATAATTTTCTCGCTGTAGCTATGATGGCAATACCGTGACCTTTTTTTAGTTTTAATTTTTTATAAAATTCGCCTAAAATTGGATTATATTTTATTGCCACTATTGCACATTGCACCAAATTGGCTCTAATCTTTGCATCACCTTTTTTAGTAATACCGCCGTGTTTTATTGTTTCATTAGAATTACGTACCGTGGGCACTAACCCAAAATATGCCGCTAATTTTTTATTGCTATCAAAATTATTTATGTTACCTATTGCAATTACTAACATAATCGCAGTGGTTGCACCCAATCCCTTAATTGTAGTCAAATGCTCATAACCAGGTAGTTTGCCACCTTCATCCGCTAATTTTGTATCTATTAGTTTAATTTCATTATTAATGGATTTTATTACTCTCACTAGCGATTCCAAAGTAATCTGTAATATACCTTCAGTGGTATTTAGTACATTATTTAATCCTTTTATACTATCCAGAGCCGATGCTTTTAGTTTGATTCCTTGTTGTAAGCATAATGCATGTATTTGATTTTTATTCATAGTTCTTTGCTTTACTAATAAACATCTAATATCTAATAAACCTTGTAAATGTAGCAATTGTGGATCTTTAACCTTAGATTCTGGCAGCATATCATTACTTAAATATTTAGCTAGTAACATTGCGTCATTATCATCCGTTTTATTACATGAACTTGCTATCACTTTAAATATCGCCGAATTTACCACAACAATCTTTGCTACTAAATCTTTGCATTTAGCATAAAACCAATTACTATTTGTAGTTGCCTCAACCGCTATACTATCACTGGGTAATAATTTAGCGGTAAATTTATCAAATTCAGTTAGCATAATCTTTTCCAAAGTATACTCATCATTTTCTAAATAGCAAACAGTAATTTGTGTACTATGTAAATCAACACCAATATGTCTCATTATTTATTACCTCACAAAATTTATAACACAAATCTTGCAAAGCAGAATATAATTGATTCCTACGGCTTTTCTTCTATACGGGATTAAATTCCCACGATGGCTATTCAGGTAATGGAATCTGACTAATCTCTTTACGAGCTTTCAACAGCTCAAGTATATAAACAGTCTATGATTTACATTCCACTTTGCTATACTATGCAAAAATTGCTTTTTGCACTAGATGTGTAGTATAGCAATTTGCCGTAGCCACCTTTCATATTTTTAATAAGTTATCATACCATCTCTATCCTTACCGATAGCGATATTAAAAAATGGTTTAGTAATCTATTGGATAAGGATAATTTTGTGCTGAATAAAATAGTATATAACTTAATAAATACGACTAGGAGTGAAGAGCGATTCTTCATCGTGTTGAATCTTTATCCCGTTGTATTAAGAGATGAACAATTTAATGAGATCCATAAAAAACATTTGGAGGGCACTCATAAAAATTCATGGTACAGAGATACTTTAGAGGTGTATATGTTGGAGAATAGAGATGAGGTGTGTCATCAATATTTAAAAGAGCATATGACTGATGAAGATTTTTCAACTATAGTTTTTAACTGCCTAAAAAAATTAGTTAGCTCTATTGAGGAAATTACTAAGGAGATGGTTAAACATGTTGATAGTATTAAAATACAAGAGGTTAATATACGAATATACAAATTAATGGCTTATTTAAAGCCAGATCAGTTCATCTTGTTATACCATAGCTATTATATTGTGAGCGATATAGGAAGTGAATATGTAAAAATTAATTCAGTAATATACCTTTTAAACCAAGAAGTTACAGAAAATAATGGTTATCTGGGTAATATCGTATCCCACCCATTTGTTGCTTTCTTAATGTCGCAAACCGGTGTATCAAATATTAGTAGTTTAATCACAATATTACTGATGAAAGCTTCTAATCAGTTTATATATCATGATCAAGTCAAAGATTTGTATAATAAATGCTTAAGTAGCTATTGTAGGAATACGAATGGGGAGCTGTTACAAATATTACAAGAGTTAGAGTTGTATATGATGCTATACAATAGTTCACTACATAATTGCATTTCTAATACGCCACATATTAATCTTCTTGATGATGGGTTTATAAAAAAAATAGAAGAAACCGTAAAAAATCCTGTAATTATTGCTCAATTGATAAGAAATTATTTAATTGCACCTTCATATGTAATGTCTGAATCTGTAAAGGAACAATGTATAGCAAAATTAGTTAATTATGTTAAATATAAACCTAATATGGAAATTGCAAATATAATAAAAGAATTTTCTATTATTCATAGTGATCTCATTATCCCAAATGTACAACTTCTACCAGGAAAATTACATCTATTAAAAGATTTATTTGCCATATATAGTCAATTTAATAATTATAACAGAGCTCCCTTCAACGACCTTCTCGTACAACACCCAATGGTTGCAAGGCTGACCACCACTACCACAACAACGCAGGATTATAGAACTCCTGCTGCTATTAATGATACTACAACACCACTTAGTTTACAAGATAACCTAACAGCGATATCGAATCATATTAATTTTGATATTAATGATAAATGTATACAGTTCAATGGTCTTATAAATCGAGAAAGTGATAACCTTGACAATTTAGAAGAAATTAAATCTTTTCTGGAAAAAACGTTTAGTGATGATAAAGACAAAGGAAAGATACAAGAGTGTCTTAACAATATTAGTAACAAGGTTGACGATATTAAACGGCTGAATCGGCTTATGAGACATGTTGACTAGTTAGGCTCGTTAAGATCTAATGCATCATGGGTAAAGAGTAAACCACTTACTTTGAACATTATCTAGGTAATTTTTTTCAATCTGATAACCATGTACCCTGGATTTAACCAGGCGTTGCTGGGTGGATTGGTAGAGTGGAACTGCAGGGTAATCGTCAAGAGCTATTTTTATAGCAGTCTTATATCCGTTAGTTTGTAGATCAGGGTCTACAATTTGCTCTGCATTACTTAATTGAGTATCGTAAGTTTGGTTACAATAAGAACCGTAATTATTGGCAGCGCCACATTGGTAAAGTGGCCCTGTATAAGTAGTTACTGAATTATAATCTCCACCCCATGTATTTAATATAATGTCAAAATCTCCTTTGCGTCCATTAACAATAAATGATTTTAATTCTTGAACTGAGATTTTGGCATCTATGCCGAGCACCGATTTCCACATTGAGGCAATTGCTAAGCAAGTTTTTTTGTTGATGTCATTATTATAGTAAGATAGAGTTATATCCAACGGATGGTTAGGTCCGTAACCAGAGGCTTGATATAATTTTTTTGCTTCATTAATTTGTTGTTCACGAGACCAATTAGCCCAACCATATTTTATATCTGCATATTTTCCATTTTCAATAGTTGGAGTAACTATAGAGTAAAGAGGTTGTTGTCCAGATTTTAATACTTTATTAACTAAAATTTCCCGATCTATTGCCATTGATAATGCTTGGCGTAATTTCAGATTATTAGCATATTTGGGTAGCTTTAAATTAAAAGTGAGATGATTGCTTCGTTCTGCAAGAGTAACGTGTAACTCATACGGATATTGGTGTTTAATAGTTTCAAAACTATCAATTGGTACGTTTTTCCATGTTGTATCAAGTTCGCCAGTTTTGTATGTAGCGATAGCAACCGTAGTGTCCACAAATGGAAAATATTTAATTTTATTAATGTGTACATTCTTCGCATCATAATAATTAGGATTTTTTTGACTAAGCGAAAACCCATTAACTATATGTTTTTTTAGAGTGTAAGCTCCAGATGTAACAATGTTTTGTGGATCTGTCCAGCTTTTACCAAACTTTTCAATGGTTTGTCTTGGTACAACTGATGTGGCCGGCGCGGTTATATAATCTAAAAACTCATTCATTGGCCGTATTAGTTGAACAACAAAAGTTTGCTCGTCTAGCGCTGATACCCCTAAGCTTGTGGGCGGTAACTTTCCATGCATAATTTCTTGAGCATTAACTACTATAGACAGTAAAAAACTGTACGCTGCTGCAGTTTTAGGGTCGACCAAACGTTGCCATGAGTAAACAAAATTGTTGGCGGTAATTGATGTGCCGTCAGAAAATTTCAAATTTGGGCGTAAATGAAAGGTATACGTTTTACCATCTTGACTAATATCAAAACTTTTTGCCATACCCGGAATTGGTTTATTTGATTGATCAAAAGTAATTAATCCGGTAAATAGATCATTGACTATCCTTAATTCTTCAGCATGTTCAGCTTTAGCTGGATCAATACTGCCGGCTTCGGCTCCTACATCGACCAATAAAGTGTCTTGATTATTTTTTGATGAATCATTCTTAGAGCAATTACATAATAGCAGAGGCAGGGCTGCTATACCGATGTTGATGGCTGTAAACAATAACTTATTATACTTCACTTGGATTACTCGCTTCGTTAGATTTGGTGTTTGTTTATAATTGCTTAAATCTATTATGTCATTTACAGCTATTAGCTTACTTAAGGCTATTTGCGGTTGTTGTCAGTGAAAAATAAATTGCTCAAATATATCGCCATACTTATGAGATGAAATAATATTCTTTGATGTAAAGAGTGCGCTAGCCCATACTGTAAAGTAATTTCATGAAAAAACATAAATGAAAAAGAAAAAAGCAAGCTTAGCAGCAAAGCTAAATAGGCTGCAGGGAATTTAAATATAGTTAGGTTAAATAATCCCATCCAGAATAATACCCCAATTATAATCGCACTAACAATAATGAGTTCATATAAAACTAAAGCAAGTAAATGAGTATGAGTTATATATAAGTTCAAGCTGTGCGTAAGTAATTCAAAATTATGTGAAGAAAATTTGACTGTATCAGGCACTATATTGAGTGCCTGCAACAAATTTATAAAGTCAGATGATGATACAATAGTAAACCATATTGCCCAATAGGCAATTATTGTATAGGTGAAAACATGTAGAAGTGTTAATTTTTTTACCATGATATGCGATCCTTTACAAAATAATATTTTTTAAAATTTAATTTCGTCATCCGTTACGTCATCATCGTTATGTGGTTCTGAATCAGCGGTGTATTCAGTGAGTAACTCCGGCTTGCCAATTAAATTGGCAAGCTTGAGTAGTCCAGTTTTTATGGTAGGATCTAATTTTTTGATGTTAGTTATTTTTTTAGGGGCTTTATAATTATTTGACACCCGCACTCTTATTAATAAGTTGTCAAAGGAATAATTAGCCATATAAAATGATTGTAGTATAGCATTACTCATGCTTTGTAGAATATGTAAAGCCTGCTGGTTATTTACATAAACTACTACAGTACTATCATCAAACGCTCCAACATGGCATATTGCAACTAAATGTTTAGGCAGATTATTTTTTAATATCTGATTGAGACTATCAAGGTGAATAAAAATCTGCTGCAATGGTTTAAGTTTGGATGCGTTTTGGTAAATTTGAGTTATATTCAGAAAGGTATTAACTGACATATCGTGTACACTCTAATAATGCCCAACCCTCTAAGGTTTTAGCTGTAGTTACCGTAAACCATTGACTGTATATATCACTTAATTCTTGTTGCTGTGAATCTAAAATTCCGGATAAAATTAATTTATGGCTGCATAATTTTGCTAACACTGGGGCAAGTACCCGCAGCGGATTAGATAGTATATTTGCAACTACGATGTCGAATTTATTCAGTAATTTTATTGCTAACAATGAGTCATCAGCTTGAAAAAATTCCACTTGGGTGTTATTATTGCTTGCATTGATTTTGCTGGAAATAATTGCTTGTTCATCAATATCTACACCATATACAGTTGTAGCTCCAAATTTTTTTGCGGTTATAGCCAATATCCCCGATCCACAACCATAATCTAGTACAGAATTAGTATGCTCCACATTATTAGCCAACCACTCCAAACACATAAACGTGGTTGGGTGAGAACCAGTACCGAAAGCTAATCCAGGATCTAGTTTGATAGAAATCGCATCTTTGTCCGGAGTTTCATGCCAGGACGGTACAATGTATAATTTATCAGTTACTTTTATTGGTTGGAATTGAGATTGAGAAAGTCGCACCCAATCTTGCTCATCTATTTTTTCCGCAGCATAATCAAATGTATTACCAAATAGATTGCTAGCCTCGTGGGTTAATT
>JAUPUP010000142.1 GCA_030917485.1 Pseudomonadota bacterium | reverse complement strand
TTTAAGATAGTTATAATATTTATAATATAATAGCCTAGTGCGCCATATTATACCATAGTTTTATATTATCTTTATTTTGTGATTAAACCAGCGACCTGCAAAATAAATAGGTCTCGCTGCTTTTACTTCGCGATGCATCCGGTTTAACAATAATAACTTGTGTAAATAATGTTCTGGCTAATGCTACTAAAGAGTTAAATTCACCGCCCTGAAACACTTTAAGCAGACAATTACCACCTGGCTTTAGATATTGTTTAGCAAAATCCAATACTAGCTCCACCAAATAGCTGCCACGTGCCTGATCAACACCTCTAATTCCGCTTAAATTAGGCGCCATATCAGAAATAATTAAATCTACCGCTCTACCATCTAAGACATTAACAATCTGATTGAATATCTGCTCACTCCCAAAATCCCCTAAAATAAAATTTAAATGCCCAATTGGCTCAATTTCAAGAAGATCAACGCCAATAACCAATCTTTTATTATTTAGTCTATTCGATAACTGAACATTAGCCTCAAGACCGCTCCCACCGATATCATTAAATTTACCAACAACTTTACCGCCAAACTCACTGCCATAAATTTTTCTGACCGCATATTGCGACCAACTGCCGGGAGCACAGCCCAAATCAATAACAGTGCTCACCTTATCAAACAGTTTATATTGATTATCTATCTCACTAAGCTTATAAGCAGCTCGAGAACGGTATCCATCCTGCTTAGACAAGTGTACATAATGATCGGTTACATGTTGATTAACCCACGCCCGGCTAACCTTATTTTTTTTCATAACACATTATACCAAGCATGAATAACAACGGCACAACCATTACAGCAGCAAATAACTTCACAAATAAGATTAAATCATAATGTAAAAACATAAAATAGGCTAAAACGAGAATAACTCCAGTATAAGCAACAATACTCACCTGTAATGACCATAGCTCTCCAATTTTGCCATATTTAGTAATCAAATTAAGCGGTAATAAAACATTATTCACCGTTATTTGCCCCAATTGTAACATATACCGCCCAATATTTAACATAAAGCCAGCTACAATCAATAAGATAACCCAAAAACTTCCCATATCAGACAAATAATGCCGCACCATAACCATACTGGCAATTGCATAATTATACTTATTAGCCTCAAGCATACCCGTCTTAGGGTTTAGCAATGGTGGAACAATTCCCGGACTAGAGCTGCCATATTTATGAATGCCGCCACCCTTACCATTACTATCAACCGCTTTTACCACATAGCCAGTTTGTCCATCTGGCAACTGCGCCATTATGGTAACAATTTCCTTACCCGCAATGGTACTGCCCGTATGTGGGGTTGCAATAGCGATAATTCCCGGCAGCACTAAAATTATTATCACGCCAATTATACTTAACAGTTTAGCAAAACCAGTGCTTAGCTGATTTTGTCTTGGAGCGCAATTTGGCACAGAATTTGACAGCAAATTAAAATTTAGCCAATTTATGCCTGCTACACCAACCATAATTGCCCCAATAATCAAGAGCATCTGTTTGTCAATAGTCGGAATAGTCGGCAAAATATAGTATTTAGCGGGTAAGTTTTTGGCTAGAGCTAAATTATTTAAGTTGTAAATAACAGCGTCAACCCCACCTAAATGCCATACAGCTACAACTATGCTAATAACAAAAACTGCTAAAATAAACAGCGCAGCTAGCATACCATTATATAAAATGGCTGCCCTACCACCAATAAGAATTAAAATTATAGTTAATCCAAGCAATCCCATTATGTTATTAATAAAACCCCACCCCATAACCGCCTGTAGAGATTTAAATGCCACTGCGACAGCTAGGCTTAAGCATAAAATTAGCAATACAACATTAAGCGAGGCAACTATTATTGCAAAATAGCGATTAAACTTGACAGCTAAATAATCATTCAAACCTACAACATTGCTTAAACGATATCTTCTTGTCAATAATTTTTGACCTAATAATTGTAAAACTATAGCTAAAATAATATAATAAATAGTATTAAACCCAAAATAAGCGCCACCAATTCCCGCCAACACAATTTCTACTAAGCCAAAATTACCTATGAATGACGAAATCCGATCAACTTTAGTAGGTGCAAATAAAAATGCCTCGCTGGACTGATTTTTACGCCGAAACAGGTAGGCAATTATAAAATTTATGCCCAGAAAAATAGTAATTAACGCATAATCCAAATTAGTTAAAGATAATAAATACATAATTAATTCAATCAAATATTCTTAAAAAAATAGAAACTGTTATTTACTCTTATTTTACTATTATTCATATAGCATAAGCTATATGAATAACCAAATCTATTAACATAAATTTATTAACCAGTTTAACCAAACATGCATTGTAGCATATTTAGAAAATAGCATTTTTGAATTATAACGCAAAACAAGTTATTTCTCTTATAGTATAATTTAGGCTCTCTCGTAACGAGGGAATTGGCGTCATCTTAGCTTAGATGATGCATCTGGACTAAGATGACATATTGTATTTAATCTCATGAAGATTCATGAAAGGAACAATATGAGATTCTCTTTAGTTCTGATATTGGGTTTTTTGTGTTACTTGATTCATGAAGTTGCGATAAGCAATGGATTGAATGAAGCTGAATTGACCATTTCTACAACCTCAATTCAGCTCCGAGTAATCGGAAAACCCGATCAAAAAACAAAATAGTCTAACTATTTTTGCGGAAGTTGGGAGCTTCCGCTTTTTCAACCAAGTCTATTTAACCTGGCATCATCTTACCATAACTTACCCAAAAATGTCAACTCGGCAAAACTCCATGCCAAAATCCAGCAATGGTAGCCGTCATAAATCCAGCCAGTACTGCACCAAACAAACATTTCCACGCAATTTCTGTAAGTTCTTGCTGACGAGTAGGCGCCAATACACTAAAAGCGCTTAAAGATACGCCAATTGAAGAAAAATTAGAAAAACTAGATAGGGCAAATGTAGAAATAAAAACAGAATGCTCAGATAAAGCATGTGCGGCTTTCATCTGCCCCAAACTCACATAAGCAACAAATTCATTAATCACAACTTTTTGCCCAAGTAAACTACCTACACTAATGGTTTCGTGCCAGCTTACTCCCATAAAAAAAGCAAATATTCTAAACAACTGACCTAGTATATATTCTAGCGACAAATTACTAAATACATCATTCGTCGAATCTCTAATATAATCATTAACATGAATCAAATCGCCAATGCCGACTAAAATCCCATCCAGCATATGAATTAAGGATATTACCGCCAGCAATATTGCTGACATCATTACCCCGATTTTAAGCCCAGTTAATGCTCCTTGAAATACGCTATCCAGAAAATTACCACTAAAGCTAGTTTTAATATTTATCCTAGCTGATGATACATTTTCAAAATCAGTTTCAGGAAATAACAGCTTAGCAAAAATAACCGCTGAAATTGCATTCATAAAACTAGCGGTTAATAAATAGTTGGCAAAAACCAATGTTTGGCTAGAATCTCCACCACTTAAAAAAGTTAGATACATTCCCATAGTAGAACCAGAAATATTGGCTAGGCCGGCAGTAAAAGCACAAGCCAATTCCGAGCGCGTCATGTTTTTAACATACGGACCAATTACCAGTGGCCCTTCAGTCTGCCCTAAAAAAATATCTGCAATTACAATTAAACTTTCCACTCCAGACATTTTAACTACCCGTCGCAGAAGAAAAGCTAAAGCAGCAATAACAAACTGAATGATACCAAAAAAATACAAGGCGCTAATCAATCCACCAAAAAAAATCAGGGTCGGAATAACCACCAGTACAAATACAAAACCATATTTTTTAATATTAACTAAATCGCCAAACAAAAACTTGGCGCCTGTGTTAGCATAATCGAGCAAACTTACCAAAGTTTTTGAGATATAACCTAAACCGTGATGAATTACCGGAACATAAGTAATTGCCAAAAACAAGACATTTTGCAGCACAAACGCAGTAATAATTAGTCGCCAATCAACTCGTCGCTTATTTTCAGAAAAAGCCAACGATAATAAAATAAGCAATACCGAACCAATAACAGCCTGAAGAGGAATAAGTTGTATCATAAAATCTAATCTATCTAATAATTTATCTAAAAAACCTATCTTTATCTAAAATCTATCAAAAAAACTATCTAAATTTCTAAATTATCTACAAGAATCTACCTAAAAATAAGCACAAACATTTGCAGCAATTGTAAACCCAAAACACCAGCACTCCATTTTACCCTACCATGCGAGTTAAATTTTAGTTAAATAACTATCCTACCGCAGCAAAGTATAAAAAACCCTACTTCCAAGGTGTGTTATAATCCGGCTCAATGCACGTGAGAATATTAATTAATTTGTTTATAAATCTAAAACTAACATACTTAATAATGAACCAAAATATTTAATAATGACTTCTAATATAATAAAAAAAGCTGTATACGCTGGGAGCTTTGACCCGGTAACTTGGGGGCACATCTGGATAATTGAACAAGCAGCTAAGCTGTTTGATAATGTCGTAGTGGCGCTTGGTGAAAATGTAGACAAAAAATATTCTTTTTCACTTTACACCAGACTTAAACTCCTTAAACAAGTAACTCAGCAATTTGATAATATTGAAGTAACTACTTTCACTAATGAATTTCTAATTAACTATGCCCAATCAATAAATGCACAGTATATTATCCGTGGCATAAGGAATACAACAGACTACGAATATGAAAAAAGTATGCGCTATGTTAATTCAGATATCTGCCAGGATGTAAGCACAATATTTTTAATTCCGCCACGCAATGTTGCCGAAGTCTCTTCAAGTTTGGTAAAGGGATTGGTGGGCAGCCAGGGCTGGGAGCAAATTGTGCGTAAATATGTGCCGGAATCGGTAGCTCAAACAATAATTGAATGGGAGCAAAGCCGCCGTGACCAGCATAACCATAGATAATAAACTCTTATATTTATTTATTCCATTAATTCGTGAATTATTAAAATTTAATTATCCAACTGATAAATTACTTTCTAATTTTTTTCGGGAAAACAAAAAGCTGACCAGTAAACAGAGAGAATTAATAGCCGAAACCAGCTATGCTATTCTACGTAATTATTACAAACTCACCCAGCCTGCATTTTATCAAGCTACTACCAACGATAATAATCGCAATACTAGTGATAATCAAAGTCATAATACCAATCACGATAATATACTACAACATAATATACCTGATATTATTGGGCTTACCTGGTTAAATATATTAAACATTCCGTCGGCACAACTAAGTAACTTAAAGCTAATTGATAGCCAACGCTTATCTAAAATTAACTTCTTGTCGCCAGAATCAGAACAATTAAATCTAGAGCTGCCATCATGGATAGTAGAACAATTAAGCAAACAATATGATAAAACCGAATTAAAACAACTAGCCTTGAGTCTGCAACAACCAGCTCCGCTTGACTTACGGGTTAATTTAATTAAAAATAACGTTAATGACGTACTCAAAGAACTGCAGCAATTTGATGCGCAACATGGTACACCACCAAAAGGTGTACCACAAGAATGTGTGCCACAGAAATGTGCGCCACAGGAATGTGTACCACAGAAAATGCCTTATTCTCCGTTTGGAATTCGCCTTGAGGATAAAACATTCTTAGCTAAACATCCTTTATTCACTAACGGGAGTATTGAAGTACAAGACGAGGCTAGTCAATTAGCCGGATTATTATTAAATCCTAAGCGCGGCGAAATGATTGTAGATTTTTGTGCTGGCAGTGGCGGGAAAACATTACTTTTTGGAATGCTGATGCGCAACTCAGGACGTATCTATGCCTTTGACGTAAATGAAAAACGTTTAAATAATTTATACCCACGCCTCGCCAGGTCTGGTTTATCTAACGTATATCCCCAACTAATAAATAACGAAACGGATAATAAAGTAAAGCGCCTGCATAATAAAATTGACCGCGTGTTTGTTGATGCTCCATGCTCTGGGCTTGGCACTCTGAGGCGTAATCCAGAATTAAAATTCCGTCAAAGCCCAGATAAAATTGCCGAGTTGAACCTAAAACAAATGTCTATTTTGGAAGAAGCAAGTAAATTAGTTAAGCCTGGCGGGCATTTAGTATATGCAACCTGTAGCATACTGCCTCAAGAAAATCAATTAATTGTTGAAAAATTCTTGAACAACCACCCTGAATTTAAATTAATACCGGCAGCAACAGTAATTAAAAACCCGCAACTTGAACACCACAGCGGATGTTTAGTGTTACTGCCACATATACATCATTGCGACGGGTTTTTTGCTGCGCTATTTATGTCAAATCAATAATTACCATCGTTTAAACAACCAATTAGATACTCCAAATTATCAGTACAATATTGATCTAGCCATTTCCAAAATGTGACAATTTGTTCCGGATTTTCCATAAGCATACAATTAGCCAGTAATTTTACATAACCGTCTCTACCTTCAGGAATCTCATTTTCAAATCCTGGTGGCAATTCTGGTAACACAATTTCCATCAACTCTACCACCTTGCTATATCTACTCGTGTAGTTAGCAGATGGAGTGTTTAGTTCATCCAACATATCATCAAATTCTTTTTCCGTAAATAATCCACAAGATACCAAATTAACAAAAGCTTCAATGATACGTATTTCTACCAAAGAAAGTTGATGCTGGGCTACGAGCTGTTGAGCTACGAAGTATTGATACACGTTGTTTTTTGTGTTTTTACTAGGAAACAAACCCCCTAGAGGTTCTGAACCATTAGTAACATAAATTCCTGAATCTGGATAATTAGAAAATCCAAATCCATCATTATCCAACCGCGCTACCTTACCATTCATGCCTAATAAATAATTTCCAGGTTTATTATCTGAAAGTATAACCCGGAGCATCTTATTACTTTTGCCTTCTACTTTTATTCCAATCGCACACAAATTAATTAATAAAGCCTGCAAAAACTGATTGTGATTAAATTTATCAGAGATTTTTTGATTATCAACTTTAGTAGGTTCTACGTATTCACCCATATGCTTCACTTGACGTTTAGATGTAGTGTATAGATATTGCGGAATAATCCTATCATTCAAATTAAGTTCGGTTATTTTTCTGTTAATCAACATATCAGCAGCTACAATGTGTGGATTTTTTTTATAATCGTCAAACGTATTACTGTTGTCAGCGCCCGTATATTTGCCAACTTTTTTAACAAATCTTTGGCCTACTTGATCTTTACCCCCCTGTCTGAAAACAAATCCAAAATTTCCTTCCCCAATCTTCTTATAAGTCCGTTTCAGACATTTCTCAACATACCGAGTTACATGACCACTTGTTTTATCCCAATAAATGTACCAAATACCACCTTCAAGAGTGGTAACAGTCAATCTGCTCAAACTCGGATTCAGAGGATACAGCTTTATTTGTGTTATAGTACCACTTATAAGATCATTTTGATCAATTTTAAGGATAAAGCTAGATTTATTCAACTGAACATTCACTGATTCTCCAGATGCATTTTTATAAGTACAATTTTTATTACCGATTTCAGTAAAATACTCACCTAAGGCAATTGTGCCAAGGAAGTTAGGGTTACCCTTATTTTTTATCAATACGCTCAATCGGTCATTCAGTAATATAAAATCATCAAAAGAAATATTACCGCTGCTAAAACTATATAATACAAGATAGCGATTTTAAGATTCCGCTTTATGGCAATACAGTAGTAAAGGCAATT
>JAUPUP010000141.1 GCA_030917485.1 Pseudomonadota bacterium | reverse complement strand
TTAAATTAGCCAAGATTATTAAAGCTTGTGGATGTAAACCAAGCTCAGGTTCATCAATAATAATATCCGGCATTAAATGTATCGGTTGTAATAATACCGTTGCTAAACAAATAAAAATGATCTGGATTCAACCCAACATCCTAGTTTCCTATCTGATGGATCACTCCGCTTTATTTGTTTAGCAACGGTATTATTACAACCGATACATTTAATGCCGGATATTATTATTGATGAACCTGAGCTTGGTTTACATCCACAAGCTTTAATAATCTTGGCTAATTTAATTGAACGAGTTTCTTTACAAAAACAATTTATTCTTGCCACTCAATCTAGTTCATTTGTGGATTTATTCAAGCCTGAAGATATAATCGTAGTTAATAAAAATGATGATGGCACCAGTAAATTTGATAGATTGGATAACAATGCTCTCCATTGTTGGCTAGAAGAATACAACACTTCAGATTTGTGGGATATGAACCTTATTGGGGGGCATCCATAATGATATCTTTATATATTATATGTGAGGGCTCGTGTGAACAAAAATACAGTAAAACTGTATATGCCAAATTGTATGCAAATAATCATTGCAATATTCAAACTCTACGAGACAAATGCTCTCACTTTAACTTATGGATAGACAAATTAATTAATTTAGATTGACTTGGCTGGACTAGATACAGCGTAAGTAGCTGTATCTAGCTGAGAAAAATTATCTGCATGAACGCCATAAGATACCAGAATATTATTGAAAAGCCATTCCGGTAGGACCACTAAACGCGGTATTATACCCATTTGATAATAATGGTGTAATATTGACACAAGCTCCTGTACCAGTTTCAATACCATTCATATCAATTTCACAGCGTGTATAGGAGCTATCATTAAAATTAGTTATGTATGCGTATTCACCATCTATTATTATTGACGAAGGTGCATTAAAAGCTGCATCCGTTGCTGGAAAAAACATTTTGCACGATTCAGATTCAATAATATTATCATCATTTAAGTTACATTGAGTATAGCTATTGTTATTTAAATTTATAATGTAAGCATGTAGACTATCAAATG
Organism: Pseudomonadota bacterium; assembly: GCA_030917485.1. Taxonomy (GTDB): domain Bacteria; phylum Pseudomonadota; class Gammaproteobacteria; order Burkholderiales; family UBA11063; genus Aquella. Next base: position 12,574 of record JAUPUP010000141.1, on the reverse strand, counting down.
CTATTCCTGTAGGCCCATTGAGGACGCCAGGAGCCAAATTAATGTCTTGACATGTAGAAGATTCAATACCTGTTTCTCCATCAACAAGACATTGGGTGTAGTTACTGGCAATAAAATTTAATATATAGGCGACTTTTGAAGCATGAACTAATGGAGATAGCGTCAGTATGGTTAAGATAAATACCATACTTCCAAATTTTTGACAAATTGTTTTCATTTTTGATTCCTTTATAAATCACAGGGGTAAATAACTGATTAATTAAGTAAATATTTTTTATTTCTAATTTTAATTCTAGCCAATTATAGTAATTGCAGCAGGATAACTAAGTAGTTGACTCTCTGCTTTATATGGATGAACAGTTGTACATGAATTAGGGTCAATACCATTTTCCTGAACATTACACTGGGTGTATGTATTATTTTTTATATTAGTTATATATACCTCTGTACCAGAAAATTTGATTGATGATGGAGCACTCAAAGCACCCTTACCACTAGGTTTATAAGTATTACACGTAGTAAGATCAATATTATCGTTTTCAACATGGCATTGGGTATAACTATTACTTGTCTGATTAGTGATATATACATACGAATCATAAAATGCTATATCAGAAGGTCCACTAAGCATATTTTGCCCACTGCTATCTTTTATAAAAACTTTTGTGCATCCTACCGGCTTATCATTAACCATATTGCATTTAGTATAACTGTTATCGTTATAGTTTGCTGCATACATTAATCCTGACGCATGTACTAAAGCAGGCAAAGCAGCCATAGCCAAGATACAAGTAAATAGTGTAAATCGTTTAATTGATTGCATGATGTTTATTTCCTCAAAATTTAACTTTATTTATGCTGTAAAGTAGCTTATATACTGCAAATTTTAATTAAGCAAAAATAATAATGAACTTTTCTTGCCAAGTCTATTTGTGCAGATAATGATTAAACTACTTAAGTAATAATTTTAAACGATACTATATATTTATTTCTCTCTGCATTTATTGCAGGTATGGAAATTTTATACATAATAGGCAGTTTTCAAGTTGAATTTTGAGACAAGAAATGCAGGTTTTTAATGAAATAAACGCATATTTTGAAAATATGAGACTATATTAATTAGTTTTTTTATACACCGTAACCGCCACTAATTATCCAACGACTATTTTACCAAGCAAAATTAGCCAATAAATTCTGTAGGCTAACCAACTTGCCATGAAAGAAATGCCCAGTGTCTGGATAACAAATAATCGGTATAGAATAACCGCGCGCCCACTCCATAACATCAGATAATGGAATTATTTCATCCAATTCACCGTGAATTACAATAGTTTTTTGTGCATTAGGAACAGCTACTGGACAACGGGTAACCGCTGGTCCTACTAAAAGCAGCTTTTTATGCGCAATACCGCGCATCGCAAACTGACTAACCACACTAGTGCCAAAGGAAAATCCAGCTAATACCAAGGGTAGATCTGGATAGTCTTGCCGTATAAATTGATACACACTTTGTATATCATCCACCTCACCCACACCAAAATCATGATCTCCTTCACTTTCGCCTACTCCACGCAAATTTGGACAATAACATATATACCCAAACTGGTTTAATGTTTTAGCGATTGTTTGCACAATTTTATTAGTATAGGTTCCGCCACCTTTAGGATCAGGATGACAAACAATCGCCACCCCAGTAATTTCTCCAGTTGGTTTTAACTCTAAACAGTCAAGACGTCCCACCGGACCCGCAATAAAAAGCTGACGCGAATTTTTAGGTATTAGTCCAATCATAAACACAGTACCATTAAATCGTTATTACCCTGCGCGGTTGATTGACAACTGCGCTAACCCAAACATCGCCTCTTTATATAGCGAATTACTAAATGTATCCAATTCCTGAATAGCTGAATTTGCATAAGAATGCGCCAAATCCAGGCAGTAACTGATAGCAGAACTATTTTTAATTGATCCAACAATCAACTCAACATCAGCTTCGGCAGGATTAGTAATCGCATGAATAATACTATCTCGCACCGTCGCCCCACCATTTTCCAACATATAGATTAATGGCAAAGTTACTTTGCCCTCCAGCAAATCATCGCCAACATTCTTACCCATACTAGCGCTATCGCCAATATAGTCTAAAACATCATCCACAATTTGGAAGGCAATACCAACATTTATTGCGTAATTAGCTAATTTTGTTTCTCTCTCTATATCTGCACCAGACACAATTGCTGCTACCCGCGCTGCAGCCTCAAATAAAATAGCGGTTTTATACTTTATCACCTCAAAATATTCCGATGAAGTCAAATCACTCTTGCCAATATTAAGTAATTGCAGCACTTCACCTTCAGATATTTTATTAGTGCTATCTGCCATAATCTGCATAATCCGCATTGAGTTACCGCTCATCATCATTTGAAATGCCCGAGTATAGATAAAATCCCCGACTAATACACTTGCAGCATTCCCAAACATGGCATTAGCCGTTTTACGTCCGCGCCGCATACCTGATTCATCAACCACATCATCATGCAACAGCGTAGCAGTATGAATATATTCAATCATGGCTGCCATTTTATGCAGCAAGTCCCCATGTTGTTGTTCATTATACCCAGCAATACGTCCACACAACAGAGTTAGCAGCGGTCGAATACGCTTACCTCCCCCAGATATTATGTAGTTACCAATCTGATTAATTAATGCAATGTTAGAATTTATATCGCTGCGAATAACTTTATCAAGCTTTTGCATATCCTCAGCCATTAATTGTCGAATTTTGTCCATGTAATTCCTAGTCGTCCATTAAGTCCATTAAATTAATTTTTTAGTCTATTGCCTTAATGCATTAAACTCAATGCATTAAAATCTAATTGCTGATTATGCCACCTGGCAATTGTACTGCGATGACCAATACTTATAACTACACTGTTGGGTAAAGCCTCTATAAGCATATTATACATTAATCCTTCATATTCTTCATCTAATGCCGAGGTCGCCTCATCAAGATAGATTATATCCGGCTGATTAACTAAAATACGACAAAAAGCTATTCGTTGCTGTTCGCCTAAAGATAATTTACTTCCCCAATCAATATTGGTATGCAATTGTTTGCTTAACTCAGTTAATCCGCAATGATTAAGTAAATCAATCAATACTGCATCAGTTGGCTGATTATCTATTTTTGGATAACAAAGTACACGCCTCAAATTACCTAAGGGCAAATATGGTCGTTGTGCGATAAAGATAGAAGTTAATCCACCATATTGCTTAATTTCTCCATCCGCAAACGGCCATAATCCAGCAATTACCCGCAGCAGAGTAGTTTTACCAATACCAGATCGCCCACGAATTAATAATCTATCACCATTGCGTAAACTAAAGCTAATATTTTTAAGTAAATTATTACCATTGGGTAAATTAACCACTACATTGTTTAGTTCTAAATAGGTATTGTTATCTATAACATTACCCTCGCCCTTAACATTGCCCTGAATTTCACACCGAGTAATTAATCCGGTTAAATTAGCAGCATCCTGTACCATAACCTGAAAGCCATATAGACGATCCATAACTGCCCGAAAACCAGATAACGAGGTATATGAACCAATAAAATACGATAATGCATCTTGAACTCGCCCAAAAGCTGAGTTAATTTGCATTAAGCCGCCTAATTGAATTAATTTGGCAAAATAACGTGGAGCGGCAATCACTGTTGAAGCAATTATAGATAACTGTGCATAGCCAATACTAAATATATCTATTTTCATTTGCCGATAGATTATAGCTATAAAATTATTAACCACATTATTAAACCGCGATAACAAACCAATTTTTTCTTCTGATTCGCCATTATAAAAAGCAATATTCTCACCATATTCACGCACTCGCACTAAGCTATAACGAAAATCCGCTTCATATGCTTGCTGCCTAAAATTTAGTTTAATCAATGGCTTACCAATTTTAAAAGTTATATAAGTCCCAATCACTGCATAAATTACTGCAAAATAGACCATATAACCACTAATTACAAAATGATGGTTAGCTAAGGTAAATTGCCACGATCCAGAAATATTCCATAAAATAAACACAAAGGAAAATAAGCTGACTACCGAACTAATTAAGCCTAAGCTCAAATCAAGCAAAAGTACAATAAAACTGCTTATATCTTCGCTAATCCGCTGATCCGGATTATCTACTACCTGGTCTAAAAAACGGGTTTTATAGTATGCATGCAAGCCCAACCATTTATCTAAATAATAGCGGGTCAACCATCTACGCCAACGTATTTCTAAAAATTTACGCAGCAGAAAAGCTAAAACCTGAAATAAAATATAAAGAAACGCCAGCCCCAAAAATTTATAAATATCCGCTATAAATGTTGGTTTATCATAGCGTTGAATCGCATCATAAAAGCCGTTATACCATTGATTAACCATGACTGTCATATATACAGCTAATAAATTAAAAGTAATCACGGTTACAATCAATCCCATAGATTTATATTTTTCGCTACTTTTCCAATATGGAGCAGCCAAAAACCAGGCATCTTTAACCCAATAGATAGGGTTACGGCTGAAAATTGATTGTTTGTTATATTGCGTTGAATTCATATTTACCCACATATACTCTTCGTCTTTCAATCCTGGACTGTGTTACATTTTATATCGTTAATTTATGTTTAAATAAAATTACCATACTGTATCTGTGCAAAAGTTATACCAGCAATAACTGCAGTTTCACTGCGCAGGGTTGTATTACCTAAATGCAACGGTACAAACCCTTCACTCAACGCTTCTTTTATTTCTTCCATATTAAACCCGCCCTCTGGACCAACTAATAACTTTAACTGTTTAATTTGCTGCACCGATTTCAGCTTTAACTGGTTAAATTTTTGCTCCAATAATAGCTGAAATGATTGAGAACGGGGTAACATGATTAAACGCAAACATTCGATTATTTGATCATATCCACTGCCTACGTCATTATTAGTCGAGGCAAAATCTATAACATCCTGGTTAGCCATATTACTAATTTTTACCATATCCGCAAATTTAGCTGGCAAATTGATTTTAGGGATTATATTCCTGCCACACTGCTCACAACTACTAATAATTATTTTTTGCCAATGCTCAACTCGTTTACTTATCTTGTCCACATAAATTCTTTGCGAACGCTGGCACAATACTGGAGTAATACTCTTAACCCCCAGCTCTACCGCCTTTTGAATTGCTAAATCCATTTTATCATTAGCAATAACACACAACAACAATTCTAAATCTAGCGATGACTCACAACTAGTCTTGAGTTGTTGATGTATTTTAACCAAGGTAAATTTTTTGTGCAGCTCCAAAATAATTGCAATATGTTGGTTACCATCGCCATTGAATAAAATAATGCCATCACCAATTTTCTTGCGCAATACTAAAATATGCCGATGTACTTCATTGCTTAACTCAACAATATTTTCTGGTTCAAGTAAGACACCATCTAGCCCTACATAAAAACGCGGGCAACTGCTGTCATTCTTATCTTCATAACCATTTTTATTTTCTGTCAACAGCTAGGCTCTCCTATATTTATTCCTGTCTACATATACTCTTTGTCTTCCAATTACGAATAGTATAGATAGCACATACTTAATGTGTAATAGCAGTTAAATTATGGTATACAACATTTTTAAGCTTTTCCAATAAACTCTCTGCAGAATCAAACTCATCAGGATAAAGTGGTTTATCTATTATAATCTCGACTGTTCCTGGATAAATCCAAAAGCTCTTCTTGGGTAATACATACCCGGCATTATGCGCAACCGGTATAATCGGCAAGTTAAGCGCTTTAGCCATTTTAGCAACCCCAGCTTTAAATACTCTTTTAGCTCCAGGTTTCACCCGCGTACCTTCAGGAAATACCAGAATAGAAAACCCTTTTTCAGCTCGGCTAACACTTTGACTTAATATTTGTTGAACCGCCTCAGATCCCCGCGAGCGGTCGATTGCAATTGGCGATAAAGTAGCTATTGTCCAGCCAAAAAATGGGATTTTAAGAATTTCGTGTTTTAAAATCCACACATGCTGCGGGAATATGGTGGAAAATGCAATAGTCTCCCACATCGACTGATGATTACTGGCAATAATCGCCGGAGTATTAATTAAATGTTCTAATCCAGTTACTGTGTAATCAACCTTACACAAATATCTTATCAAATACGTAAAAACCTGTCCCCATGAGCTAATGATTCTGTGCCGTGTCCGAACCCCTAAAATTCTCACAAACACAAAAGAAATCGCAAGTATTGTATATGGTACCGCAGTTAACCCAACTATACTCCAAAATAATGTTGAACGAATAACAATAGCTGACGTGATTTTATTTTCCATCACAACCCTTTAATTCATCAATCAAATACTCACTAACCGCGAGCAGATTGTCAAAAACTAAGGTATTTGGAGGAATTGTAGACTTAGCAAAGGTTTTTTTTCCATTACCCGTTTTTACTAATACCGGCATTCCGCCTGCCTGCACCACTGCCTCTAAATCACGCAAACTGTCACCAACCATAATTACATCTGCAGCAGCATCAATATTAAATCTCTCACATATATCTAAAATCATCTTTGGTTTAGGTTTTCTGCATTCACAGTTATCCTCGGGCTTATGCGGACAGATAAAAACTGCTGCAATTTCACCCCCCAATTGATCAACCATACGATGCATTTTTTGATGAATTTCATTCAACGCCTCCATAGTATATAAACCGCGCCCAATCCCGGATTGATTTGTACAGACCACTATCCGAAAACCCGCCTGAGTAAGATTAGCTATTGCCTCCAAACTACCGGGTATTGGTTCCCATTCATCCACATTTTTAATATAATCATGGCTATCTTGGTTGATTACACCATCACGATCCAAAACTATCAATTTCTTCATACTCTTAGTCTTTCAAGCTTATCCTTAAATTAAAATAATTTAAACTAATTCAGATAATTCACAAGCCTGGTTTAATACTGCATATAAATTAAGCAGCAGTGCAATTCTATTCTTGCGTATATCCATATTTTCATCCATAACCATCACTTTATCAAAAAATGCAGCTATAGGCTGATTAAACTTGGCTAATAAATTAAAAAAATCCAGCCAATTATGCTGCAGCACACATTGTTTAATACTCAACTGATTAATTGCCAACAATTCAAATAAATTTTTTTCTTCATCAGTTATCAATAAATCATTCTGAATGAAGAGTGCTTCTTTATCTACGGCAGCATTACCCACAACTAGCGGAATATTATTTTTTTCCATAATATTTCGAATTCGTTTATTTGCTTGAAGTAAATTTTGGTTTTGTGGATTTTTAGCAAAAGTCTGCAATACATCAAGCAAACTCCTTAAATGATCAAAACTATCTGGCTGATTAAATAGTACGCTCTGCACACAATTTTGTGCATAATTTTCCACGCTTACCAGATAATTAGCTAAACGCTGTAAAATAAACTGATACACTTCTGCTGCCGTATTCGAAGTTAAATTTAATCCTTCAAAACTGCTATAAGCTGACTCTAGCAAATCATTCAAATTTTTTGAATTTAACTTAGTATTTAATAAAATCCTAACAATGCCCAGAGCTGCTCTACGTAATCCAAATTGATCCTTCTCACCAGTAGGAATTAGTCCAATCCCCCAAATACCAATCAATGTTTCAAGTTTATCCGTTACCGCCATTAAGGTAGCAAGGGGCGTATCTGGTAGTTTATCGCCGCTAAACCGTGGATAATAATGCTGCTCTATTGCACTGGACACGTCAACCCCATCTCCCTTGGCAAGAGCATAATATCTACCCATTACTCCTTGCAATTGTGGGAACTCGCCAACCATTTCAGTGGTTAAATCTGCTTTAAGTAAAAAAGCCGTGCCTCGAGCTATATTGGGTAAAATATTAAAGGCTGGAGCAATCTGACTGGCAATATTTTGCAGCCGTGCAACCCGCTGTAACTGTGTACCCAGTAGATTATGATAAATAACACTATCCAGCTTCTCAACAAATGCGCTCAAATCATGCTTTAAATCCGTTTCATAGAAAAATTTAGCATCACTTAATCTTGAGTTCAACACTTTTTGGTTGCCACGAACAATAACCTCGGGCTTTAACGAATCAATATTTGCAACAAACAAAAACTTATTACTCAAACACCCGCGATTATCAAGTAGTGCAAAATATTTCTGGTTCTTCGCCATAGATAAAATCAAACATTCTTGGGGTATTTTAAGAAAGGCTGAATCAAATTCACCACACAATACCACCGGATATTCTACAAGAGCAGTCACCTCATCCAGTAATCCAGGAATGTCACTGATCATTAATCCCAAACTATGCGCTTGCTGCTGCAAATTTTGCCAAATATAATCACGACGCTGAGCAAAATTTACTAATACCATACCCTGATTTTTCATCTGCTCTACATAGCTTACTGGTTCAGTAATTATAATTTTACCAGCACTCATTATTCGATGCCCAAATGTATAATTAACTGGAGTCAAACCCAAAATCTGACTATCCTGACAAATCACCTGCTTACCAAACATAATGACTAGATTATGCACTGGACGTACAAAATGGTACTCATGACTGCCCCAGCGCATATTCTTAGCAATCGGGAGTTTTTTTAAAGCTGTTTGTATTGCCTGTGGCAATACATCGGTTAGTTTTCGTCCGGGTATAGTTTTTTGCGCATAAAAATATCCATCATTTCTTTGCTCAAGGTCTTGCCAGTTGCTAATACCACATGATTTAATAAAACCCAGCAGGGATGGTGTGGGGCTATTGTTATCTAAACTAGATGCTATTAGCGGTCCACGTCTAAACACTTTCTGTTCTGGCTCTTGCATAGAAACTTGCTGAAATATGCAGCCAAATCTTCTGGGGGTAACAAAAAACTCTGGGTGTATGGGATTAGCAATAAACCCTTTTAATTCATTTGACAGATTCTGAGCAAAGGTTTCACCAATATTTTTTTCTAATCCAATAGGAGGCAGCTCTTCAGTTAAAAACTCACATAATAAGCTAGAGCTAACTAGGGTTTGGGTTTCAAATTGCGTAGATTGCATAGATAAATAAGTCCTGATTTTTTGTTTAACTTAGTGCTTGTTCTTAAGCGCATATAGTTGCATTTGCCACTGAGTAGTAATTTTTTATAACATTTCTATAAGTTTAACTCATTTGGCATGATTTTACATTATTTAGGAGCACTGCATCAATAAAACTATATAAGATAATTTTATGTTGCCAGCCTCAATTTTTATTAACTATATCAGCCAACTCATTTGACTAATCTGTTTATTAATGCTATCGCTATTCATAACAATAAATCAGCAGCTATTTTACCACCTAAAGTTAATAACTAACACCATTTTTGCCACATTCTGCACCATTCATTAACCCCATTTAAATAACCCACCGTAAATTATCCTAACCGATTAATAATGCGGAACCCAATTTAAGCTTTATTTGCCAAATCTTGCAATATACAATTTAGCAGGATTTGATATATGGTAAAATAGTCGGTGTAAAAAATTATAAAAAGAGGACGCTAATGATTGATCGCGATGGATACCGCTCAAATGTGGGTATCATCCTAATAAACCATGACAACAAACTTTTCTGGGGCAGGAGAAAGGGAGAAGATTCATGGCAGTTTCCACAAGGCGGCATCTATGACCTTGAAAAGCCAGAGGCTGCTGTGCTCCGAGAGTTAAATGAAGAAGTTGGTCTATCACCCGAACATGTAAAAATAATCGCAAGAACCAATAATTGGCTATATTACGATGTCCCGGAAATATATAATAAAAATAGTAGGAGTTTTTACCGTGGTCAAAAACAAATCTGGTTTCTACTTCAATTTATTGGCAAAGATTATCATATAAATGTAAAACATCACAAAGAACAAGAATTTGATGCATGGCGCTGGATTGATTATTGGCAGCCAATTGATGAAGTAGTTAATTTTAAACAAGAAGTCTACAAAAAAGCTCTACATGAATTATTCCCATATATCAAGGCTAACATCAATGAATAATAGCATCTTACTTAATTCTATATATCATAAACCAATACCACACACTCCTGTATGGTTTATGCGTCAAGCTGGAAGATATTTACCCGAATATCGCAAACTTCGGGAGGGTTGTGGGAGCTTCCTAAATTTGTGTAAAAACCCTGAATTAGCCACTCAAGTTACCCTGCAGCCTTTGCAGCGATTTAGTCTTGATGCGGCAATTATGTTTAGCGATATTCTAGTAGTTCCTGAAGCCATGGGCATGGAACTAAATTTTATAGAAAACGAAGGCCCTAAATTTACCCATAAAATTGGCTCTCCACAAGATATAATTAATTTAGACATTAGTGAAATTGCCCAGCGCTTAAACTATGTATTTGAAATTATTAAAAATTGTAAAAAAGAGCTTAAGCCTGATACACCGTTGATTGGGTTTAGTGGTTCACCGTTTACCCTGGCATGCTACATGCTAGAAGGCAGTTCGAGTAAAAACTATTTACATACCAAACAATGGATGTATAATCATCCCGAGTTACTTCATCAATTATTAGATAAACTAACCCAAGCAATAATTATTTATTTAACTGCACAAATTAATGCTGGAGTTGATGTAGTCATGTTATTTGACAGTTGGGGCGGAATTTTAACCGAACAGGCATATATAGAGTTTTCTCTTACATATTTACACAAAATAATTGCTGCCTTACCCAAAGCAAAAACGCCAAACACTCAACAATTGATACCCAAGATTGTTTTCACCAAAGGCGGTGGCATCTGGCTAGATAAAATATCAAACATTGGGGCTGATGTTATAGGTCTAGATTGGACTATTAACATTGGGCAGGCTAAATCTATGCTAGGCCAAAAAGCAGCGCTACAAGGAAATTTAGACCCGGCAATTTTAGCCGTTGGAGATAAAAACGCGATTAGACAAGACGCGCTACGCATACTCAATGCTTATAAAACAGCAAACAACGGCAGCATTTCTGGACATGTTTTTAATTTAGGGCATGGGATTTTACCAGTAACCAATCCAGATCATGTAGCCTATTTAGTTGACCTAGTCCATGAATTTAACCTGACTACATAACGCAAAAACATGAGCTACGCAGCAGCAACAACAATTTTATAATATATCATATTATATGAAACTACTTTTAAGTATAATCTTATACATAATAACTCATTGCGTACTTGCTGTAGCTAATATAGGTGTAACCACACTATTTTATAGCAATCAGTCAGATTTTTCCAACCATCCAATCGGTTCAACCCCGCTAGAGTCCGGAGTTATACCATTAATGCAAAAAGTGAATAAAGCTGTAACTACTAAAGTCCAAACGCGCTTAGCCTATTTTACCCCATCATTAAAAAAAACCCTGACTGAATCTGGAGCATTTAATATTTTTGATGCCGAATCAACCATACTTAAATGGAATACGGATAATACCCGGTTAATTTATAATTGGGAGCGCGAATCAGTAACTTCGGATACAGAAGATGCTGCAGCAGAGAAAATCAGTGCCGATGTTGAATCTAAATCTCATTCAAAAACAAATAGTATAATTAAGCCACGCACTGCCCATAGTGGCAAATATATTTTAATTGGGTGGATCACTTTAATAAAAGCCAATGAGGTGCGACAGATTTTCCCACGTGATAATAGCAAAACCTCAGTATTATATAATTTAAATATCGAAGTTAGCTATAAAATAATTGATTACGACACTAAAGAGGTAATTACTCAATTTGTAGCTGCCGGTCATGGCGGAATTGGAAGAGTAGTTCCCACCAACATCAATCACCCAGTAAATTTAGATGACGTAGCTAATGATGTGGTGGACAGCGCGATCAGCAGCCTGCTAGTAAGCGTAAAACACGGGCTTTTACTCAAACAAGACTTAGGGTTATTACCTAAATAACCTTGTATCTAAATTAAAATGTAATCGGTAACAAAATTGCAATGCATCAGTATAAATCAGAACATTAAAATACAGGGCGAAAGTCACGATTAAATCTAAAATTTGCTGATTCTGCTTTATTTTTCCGACACGATTTTAATTTATTATCTCTGTCTATATAAATATATTTGCGGATTGTTTATTGAGAAATCAGGTTACCATTTTTATCCTGAAGTAGGGTTAGTTTATAGAGTACATATAACCTAGATTTATATACAGCATCAATGAAAACCTTGACCGCTTCAGCATGACCATTTTCTAATGCCTCCTGCAACACAAATACACCCCCATCCCTTCTTACACTCAGTAAAGCAACTTTATCAGTACTCTTCAAATCAGATTTAAGTACAGCATCAATGAAAACCTTGACCATTTCAGCATGACCATTTTCTAATGCTATATGTAGTCCAGATCCACCATCAGGCATTATTGCACTCAGTAAAGCAACTTTATCAGTATCCTGAAAATCAGATTTAAGTACAGCATCAATGAAAACCTTGACCGCTTCGACATGATCACAGTATAATGCCACAATTAGTCCAGATATACCATCAG
>JAUPUP010000140.1 GCA_030917485.1 Pseudomonadota bacterium | reverse complement strand
GCATTTGATTTTTAGCAAAAGAAGATAGAGTAATGCCAATAGCAATATTTCCAGCAATAAAAAATAAAGTGACCGCGTATAATACAATTATGCTCCCTATAATTGGCACATCAAACACGTAACGTGCAGCAACCACAATCATAGTCGCCTGAATTAAGCCAATTAAAATATAGGGAACTATTTTACCCGCAATCACTTCATAAGGTTTAACTGGCATAGCTAACAACTGCTCCATAGTTCCGCGCTCACGCTCACGCGTAATTGCAATAGCTGTCATCATTACTAAAGTAAAGGTTAGAATAGTGCCGACCAAACCCGGAATAATATTATATTGGGTTATTTGCTCTGGATTGTACAATAAATGCATATTTACCGTATATGGAGTTATCGGATTATTGAATTTATTGAGCACCCCTCTAAAATCTTCCTGAAATACATTATCCAACATGCTTTTTACTACTGCAGTAGGACCAGCAACAGTTGTGGTATCAGTTGCATCCGCCTCTAATAATAATTCGGGATTTTCTCCCCTTAAGACGCTTCTAGTAAAATCAACCGGAAAATATATTACAAATAACACCCTACCTTGTTGCAGCGCTTCTTTTGCCTGTTTCTCTGTCATAATTTTTTCATTTAGCTCAAAGTAAGAGCTATTTTTCATTTGCGTAATAAAACTACGGACAAAAATACTATTATCTGCACTTACGATAGCAGTTGGCAAATGCTTAGGATTAGTATTAATTGCATATCCAAATAAAGCAAGTTGCATAATGGGAATCACTATAATCATGGCTAATGTTACACGATCACGTTTTAATTGAATGGTTTCTTTAACCACAATTGCCCACCAGCGATATAGGCTGTTAATTATTATATCTATCATTATCGTACCGTTACTATTATCACAAAAAATAACACAAAACTATTTAAAAACCGGTTTAGAATCTTCCAAGATTAGAAATCTTCCAAGATTAAAAATTCTAAACATGCTCTAAGTTACTTTTGTATGCCTATTCATTAAATACACAAAAACATCTTCTAAGCTAGTTGGTATTTCCTTAACCTTATATTCTGCTGGAAGTTGCTGCAGTTCTTTAGTTAATAACTCTTTTTCTGAACCACTTACATGAAGGGTATTACCAAACAAAATAGTTTGTTCAATACCAGCAGCCAGTTTTAATTTATTTGACAATTCGGATAAATTTGCACCATCAATTGCATAGGTACGAACATTATTTTGCTTAATGATCTGACTGGATGTACCTTGCATAATTAATACACCATTATAAATATACGCCAGCTTATGACAGCGCTCAGCTTCGTCCATATAATGTGTACTTACTAAAACTGTAATACCTTGAGAGGCTAAAGAATGTAAATCTTCCCAAAAATCTCTACGCGCCTTAGGATCAACTCCAGCAGTTGGTTCATCTAAAAGGAGTAACTTGGGTTGGTGGAGCATGCAAGAGGCTAAAGCCAGGCGTTGTTTCCATCCGCCGGACAGCGATCCAGCCAATTGCGTGGCTTTACTAGTTAAATTAAATTGGGTTAAAATATTTTCTACCGCAGATTTTTTGTCCTTTATCATGTACATATGGGCAACAAAATTTAAATTTTCAATTACAGTTAAGTCGCTCCACATTGAAAATGCCTGCGTCATATAACCTGTTTGTCGTTTAATTTCTGCACTCTGGGTAATGATATCATAACCTAAACATGACCCACTGCCAGAATCTGGAGTCAATAACCCGCACATAATCCGAATTGAGGTTGTTTTACCACTGCCATTAGGGCCTAAAAATCCAAATATTTCACCTTTAGCCACCTTAAGCGATAAATTATCTACTACCTTGTGATTACCAAAATTTTTATTTAGATTAGCCACGTCAATTACATAATTAACCTTATCATTACGTGTACCATCTACGCTTGTGGTTGCTGTCGAATTGTTCAAGGATTTGTTAGCTTCATTGTTCATTGTGTTCATTGAACAATAACCTCAACGGGCTGACCCGGATGCATACTTAACAAATCTGGGTATTCCGGTTTAGCTTCTAATCTAAATACCAACTGACTACGGGTATCATTACTATAAATAACTGGAGGCGTATACTCAGCCTTGTTAGAAATATATGTAATTTTAGCAAAAATATTGGGCGCACAACCATCACAGCTTATCTTTAGGCGCTGCCCAAGTTTTAAACTGCCAATCATAGTTTCTGAGACAAAAAACCTAATTTTTAAATTATGTGGCGGTAATAGTACTACCACTGGATTACCTGCAGCCACCCACTCACCTACGGTATAAAGCGTGTCATAAACTAAAGATGATTCTGGAGCATAGGTAATTGTTTGATCAAGCCGCCACAAATAATCATTAAGGTTAGCTTTAGCTGAGTTAACCAGGGCTTTTTGAGCATTAATTTGCTCATTTCTACCCGGTAGATTCGCAGTATCCAAGTTATGTTGCAACTCATTTAAATGATCAACTTCAACCTTGTAATTTGACCTGCTTGCATCTAATTGTGATTTAGATATTGACCCAATTTGAAACTGCTGTTCATCACGGGCTAAGGTAATTGCCGCCAACTCTTTAGAACTTTGTGCCTGACCGATTTGAGCACGGATCACATCTAATTCAGGCTTACGTTTGCCTGACTGCATATCCTTTAGCGTAGCTTCTGAATTACGTAACTGCTCTTGTGCCTGCTGAAGTTGTAGGGCAGCGTCGGTTTGTTCAATAATAAATAATTGGGTTTTTGACTCAATTATTTCTCCACGCTGCACATTAAGTTTATCTAAATGACCAGATAACATGGGCGCCATATATAGATATTCGCCTTCCATATATCCCTGAAAGCGGTTACTATTATTACTACATGAACTAATTGAAATAATTGAAATACTAAAAAGTAAGCTTAAACAAATCGAAACACAACGTTTACACAACATAATAAAATTTATCTCATAGGAATTAAGTTAAGGTTACTACTCAGAGGATACTGACTAGATATACCAGTAAAATTATTATGGCTATTATACCTGATTTTAATTGTTTCAGCTTACTTTTTGGGTTGTTAACAACAAAATTACTGTGTAATTTTTTAGAGTAAATATAACTGGTAATATTTCTTAGTAATGCAAGACACTGTATCATGCCTGAATATGTCAACTTATTAAGTGGTGGGGGCTAAATTCAGCACATTTAATAATTTTTATTTATAATCAGTGCGGGAGTTAGGATACCCCCACTGATTCACGGAGCGAAACAATTTCTTTATTTAGGTGAATATATGGTAAATCCACTATGCCCTTTGCTTTCCCATGATTGCTGCTGCTCCAGAACTAGATTTTTTGCATCTTTATAACCCATATCATGGTGAACTATAGCAGCATCTTTACTAAAATTATAGTCCTTACTTTCTAATTCAGTGCCAGTTGGAGAATGATAGATTAATCGAACCACATCAACTCGATGAGCCAGCCCAAGCTTCGCAATAGATTGTACCTCCGGTATTTTCAATTGCTCTTCCGTCAATAAACTGGTTAGATAGTTTATTGCATGAGACAAATTCTGAGTTGTAGCGACCAGGGCGGTTGGACGCTTTGAATGTGATGAATATTGAATATCTTTAACTCGCTCAAGCATACCATCCAAAGAATGTGGGTAAGGACCACTAGCCGAAAATAGATCTATCATAAAACATAGCACATTTTCCATTTCCTCAGGTTTTGCAGCAAACTCATCAATTAACTTAAAAATAGGCGTATTGGAAAATACGCCACCGTCAACATAGTACTTGCCATCAATTTCTACCGGAGGAAAAGCTGGCGGCAGAGCGCCGGTTGCCAAAACATGATCAAGAGTAATTTCCTGCTCAAAATTATCAAAAAATACAAACTCACCCGAACCAAGCTCAACCGAACCCAAACATAAGCGCACTTTTTTACTATTGAGATACTCAAAATCAATTAATTCACTTAAAGTATCCCGTAGGGGTGATGTATCATAATGACTTAGCTGATCAGGAGTTGCCTTAGTCAAAAGAGCTGGATTTATCAAGCGAGGACGATAAAAACCAGGTACACCAGCTAAAGCCATATGCGCACCAATCCAGTTATGAATTTTGTGTAAATTATATTCTGGAAACATTGGAAATAAAACATCTGTGGTAACGGTATTCCAAAATTTATGTAATTTTTCAATTCTTTTTTCAACCGGATTTCCAGCAATAATTGCTGCATTTACCCCACCAATTGAAATACCTATAATCATATCAGCAGAGTAACCATACTCTCTAAAGGCTTGGTATGCACCAACCTGATAAGCCCCTAAAGCCCCACCGCCTTGTAACACATAACAAATTTTTCTCTTTAGTTTTTTGGTCAGTTTGATACCATGCGCATGAGCTTTTGTGGAAATTTTTTCAACCATTTTGTAACCCCTACAATAATTACGTTGTTATTTTCAAATCGTTACTACTCAGCCTATATCACTGATAACTATGTCATACAGTTAAAGTAGCTACTTTCGGCATAAGAAACATGAATAAAGTAATCGCAGAAACTTCGTTTTCGCAATCCTCATGTACTTGTTCTGAGTAGTAATTTCAAATCAAAATCTAGCAATAATGGTAAATGATCGGATACCACATCCTGCAATACTACAAAATCATGCACTAAAACTTCAGGACTAGTTAGTGTATAATCGGCAAATTTTTCAGCTTTTAAGTATAGCGGGCTGCGTGTACAGTTAATTCCATAGCTGATGATTAAATTAAGCATATCATTATGTTCAATAATTTTCATGCTTTGGGTATCTGGCCTTAAATTAAAATCGCCACACAATACTTTGGGCAGGTTAACTCCAGAAATAAAATCTCTAACTTTATTTGATTGTTCAATTCTCGCTGGCGAATCACTTTTACCTGCACCATTCCACAAGCCATGCAAATTTATGATAGTATACTTCCCATGCGCTGACCTACACTCCACCCATTGCAGTATTCTTGAGTGCGTAGGGCCAGAGCCAATATAATCTGGATTCTCATGGATTATAACATGCCCTTCTCTTTCAATTATAATGTTTTTTTTAACAAATAGCGCTAAGCCATATATATTGTTGACTACTGGTTGAAAAAACCCAATGTGATCCGAAAGAATTGATTGAATCTCCGAGAAAATATTAAGCGCTACGTCCTTGTCATCAGCAGAAATTTTTGCTAAAGCATTATGATAAACTTCCTGCAAACAAAAAAAATCAACATCCTGATAACGAGTTATAAATTCCAATAATGGATTTTTTACATACCCGCCCCATATATTCAAAGATATCAAACGCATAATTTTTATTCCTTTTTATAGTCAAATCTCTCAAAATTTAACATACAGCATATCACCATATTTAATATAATTGGTAAAATATCCACTATACCATTGATTCATAGATACCCCTACTCGATCAGAAGCATAAATATCATTTATACTATCTATTCCACCACTTCTAAGCACATGAAATTCATAATCTGGATTAACCATATTGCGATAATCAACCGCACATTTGCATAAATCAAGCGATTTTTGCTTGAGAGCATAACCGCCAACACCACCCTTAAAATTATTCACAAAATAGTCAAACAACTTTAATTCAGAGTTGACTATATTTAACCGAATATTAGTATAATCAACTGAGGTATTGCCTAAATTAATTCCATCAAATTTATATTTGAATAATATATTCAAAATAGTTTTTAAATATTCATAATCAATATCCACAGATAATTTAACTATAACCGGCAGTTGCCGCTTACGTTGCGCCAAGAAATTTTCACCAATATAGATCAACCGCTTCGCTAGGCTATCAACCGCATGGTTGACATTACTCACTTCATTAATAATCACTTTAACGTTAGGACAGCTTTCATTAATTTCCAAAAAATCAATCTGTAAATTGTCATGATAGAGCCATAATGACTGCAATAGCTTTTGCAAACTCTCCTCTTCATTATAATCTGGAGAGCGCATTAAACTCCAACCAATTGGGCAACGTTTACCGTCAGTAATTATCTTTTGCCGACTTAACACCTCATCACCCAAATTAGGTAATCCTAGACAATTAATTGTAATTCCAGATTTTAGTAATTTAACAAATGGTAGTTTTACTCCATTTATTATATTTCCAGTGCGTGGGTTATAAGTGCTAGTTCCACCAAGATAGCCACCTGCGCCCTGTCTACATACTATATCATAGCCTTCGCCATTCTTAAACATTCCAGCAGAGTTCATAAGTGGCAGATTAAATTTTAAACCCCATAATACACGAGGCTGCAAACTGGTTGCAGCATTAATATAACGATGTGTATTATTTTTATAATAGTAGGACATAAAATAACTGCGCCCTATCGAATATAATTTTATAATCACATGATTGGGTAACAGTTGAATTACACCATTAAAGAAATCTGCCAATTTAGCAACTAGTCGCATTCAATAACTACCATCACAATATAAATCATAATAACAACATACTCTTCGTCTTTGAGTATATTAAAATCCCAAAATAATTTATCAAAAACAGTTATTCCAAGTTATGTTATTCCAGGTTCTGCAAATTAATTAGTCGATTATTGCTAATAAAATACTCAGGATATCCAGTTAAATTCATACCAGCATAAGGCGACCATTTAGATTTAGTGCACAGTTTATCATTAGTTAATGGCTTGTAATCAACAATATTAGCTAAAACCCAATTATTTTGCGGTTCTAAATTAAAAATTCGTTGTGGATTATCATGCAGCAGCCCAATTAAACGATCTAGAGAAACTTTTCCTTGTTTGTATGCAGTTAGCATAAGCGGCAAAGTAGTTTCAATCCCAGGTACTCCAGAAGGGCATTTACATAACGGCTGTTGTTTTTCATCCAATGTATGAGGTGCATGATCTGAACCGATAGTATCAATAACACCGTCAGCCACTGCCTGCCATAAATAGTCTTGGTGTACCTTATTTCTAAGCGGAGGATTCATTTTTCCCAAACCTTGCAGTTCATCATACATGCTGTCATCTAAAAATAGATAGTGTGGACAGGTTTCAGCAAAAATCGGCAACCCGGCAAGCTTGGCTTGTTTAACTAATTCAATTTCTTCAAAACTACTTAAGTGAAGAATATATGATTTTACTCCATAAGTTTTTACTAGTTGAATAACTGTGGTTACAGCTCTAACCGCAGCATCAACTGAGCGAATTATTGAATGATATTTAAAGTCAGTCTCTAATGCATATTTTTGAGTATTTTCCTGAATAATTAGTTCATCCTCAGCATGAAGAGCAATAGTTAAGTTAAATGCTTTAGCCAGCGCATAAACTGCATGTAAACTGCTAAGGTCATCCATTAGTAACTCGCCAGTTGATGAACCCATAAAAACTTTTATTCCAACAATTGAGTCTTTTACTTTTTCTATTTCCTGAAAATTATTTTTATCAGCCCCAAAAAATAACTTATATTTTAATGGTAGTCCAGAATTTTTAATTTGATTATCAATGATGTTGATTTTATCTATGAGTCTCTGCTGGGTTGTGGTTGCAGGTTGTGTATTTGGCATATCAAAAACAACACTATATCCACCCTTAAATGCAGCTTTAGCACCAGTTACCCAGTCTTCTTTATATTCCATACCCGGAACCCGAAAATGTACGTGTGGATCAATTAAGCCTGGCAGCGCTAATAATTTTTCACCGTTTATGGTTTTATCACCAAAGCCGTCATTTATTGTAAAGCTCTGACGTGCCCCATCAGAAGTTAAAACCTTAGTTATTATAGTCATAGTTTTTTGTTATTTCCCTAGAAATAAAAACGTTTTTTATACCCTAATCCATTTAAAAACAGTAGTTAGAATTTATACTCTTTAATTTCCTCCAGCAAAAACTCTCTCTCACAATAATGACATTTTACCCCAGTGCAACTACGTTCATTAATTGATTTGATAAATGTTCTAAATTTCGAATTATATTCCTGAGAAACACATCTCTTATTAGGACAGACTAACAGATCATTAATTTCTGGCGGCAAATGTAGAATCTGCTTATCTATAACCACAAAATTCTTAATCACAGATAAAGTACTTCCTACCGCAAAGAGACTTATAATATCCACTTCTTTTTGGGTAAGAGTTCTATCTTCAACTTTAATTAAATCTTTAGCGCCAAGTTTATGGCTGGGTAAGTTTAGCCCTACCCCAGCTTGGCTGCTCGAACTAAATAAATTAAGTATTTTCATTATATACCAAGCATTGCCATGCGGAATATGATCAATATTAATTCCATTTTCTATATAACCAATATGTTTTTTTGCCATCATAATCAATCCAATCTGTTAGGTAAATAATATATCTAATAATGCTTGACGCACATATAGTCCATTTTGCGCCTGCTGAAAATAATACGCATATGGCGTAGCATCTATTTCAACTGGTAATTCTTCACGTCGTGGCAGTGGATGCAATATTTTTAAATTTGGGCGAACGTCATTTAAATTATGCATAGTTATTTTATAACTATCTACAATTTCCTCATCTAAAAAACGCTCTTTTTGTAGTCTAGTTAAATACAAACAGTCTAATTCGCCTACTACCTCTTCCAAAGTATTATGAAATGAATAATTAATACCTGCAGCTTGTAACTCAAGTAACTGCTCATCACTCATTCTAAGCGGTTTGGGCGCAATAAAATATAGTTTCATGTTGAATAGCTTAACCGCCTCAACCAATGAATGTACAGTGCGGCTAAATTTTAGATCACCCATAATACCAAGGCTAATATTATCCAATTTTCCTTGACTGTCTCTAATAGAAAATAAATCAAGCAAAGTTTGGGTGGGATGTTGATTTGCTCCATCCCCAGCAT
>JAUPUP010000139.1 GCA_030917485.1 Pseudomonadota bacterium | reverse complement strand
TTTGGAAATAATTATCTTATCTTAGGGTGTTAATCGGCGATTCTTTTATTAGCAGCGGCTAACGTTTTGTATTGGAAATCTGAGATAATAATTCATTTCCTAGAATATTTTTTACATATTGTGCGTTTTAACACATTACACAGCTAACCAACTGACTTATCATATGGGCTGAGTAGTAACATTTTTAATTCAGGCAGAGGAGCTACTACCATAAATAAGTTGTAACCAATGAAGATGTCCAACTATTCGGCGATTGTGCTATACTTGGTTGAGGATCCTGTTGCCATTCATAAGCAAATACAGCAAAGAATGATAGTCCTTTAATCTGTAAAGGGCTATATGTCGTCGTTATATATGCTTCTTGAGTATTATTTTCGTATGAATTATTACCATAAAAAGTCACATAATTAGGCGTTATGGATAACGTATTGTCAAGGAAATTCAGTGATGAGCTAATCTTATAGATATTTCCAGTCATTCCTCCATTTACCAAGTTTGTCATCCATCCTTCTGCATATAGTGGATCAGTTCCAAGATTTGTTGAATATGGCGCCACTATAGCCCCGTTACCTAAAGAGCTAGAGGGACCATACACAGTGTTTGCTGCAATAACTAAACTAAACCAATCTATTCCAATTCCAGCTTGAGCTCCAGCATACTGACTATTAATGCCACTGTAATATGGATTACCACTATACGCTGTATTTGCACCAAAACTGTTATCCAAGCCAGCTTGAGCCGCAAAATTAAGGCTAACTTGAGTAGTTAATGGAACTACAATACTAGTATCCCCATACAGCATAGATCCAAAGTTATCAAATTGATAACCCCATAATCTAAGATTGTAGGTATTATCTGCGGTTAAATAGTTCGCACCGAATGCAATCGTTCCATTTGAGCTTGCATTATTAGACAAGGGTGTTAAGCCGTATTTCTGATTATAGAATGTTTCCCCTGTGAAGCCATTTTCACCAGATGTCTGGATCCCATTGAATGCTAACGCTGTCATTAGCCATCCACTACCTGGATACATATTAACCAAAGCACCTTGATATGTCGCAGGTATACTCAACATATTATTTGAATATGCAGGAGATAGCCATGGGCTATTATTGATACTTATGTAACCAATATTTGCATCTACTATATTTGAATATTGATAATCAATAAAAGATTGTGTTATTGCAATTTGTTGATTTGATGGAACAAATAAGTCATTATTTATATTTAAACCATTTAACTTTTTTGCAAAAAGCGGATTCATTACTGTTGCGCCTGCACCAATAGAAAATCCAGCTAATCTACCAGTTTGAGCAAATGCTGAACTCCCATATGCATATGTATTACCACCTACTCCATTCGCTTTGCTTCCAAATCCACCAGTTAACCCAGAATTAATATTATAAGTCCCATCAGAGAATAGCGTTTCCCAAACACCATCAGATTCTGAATCAGAATTATTGATTTTAGTTTTGCCGCCAGATGGAGAATTCGCATAAGGATTTTGTATGTATGAATTACTTGATATAAATATAGAATTTAGGTTAGGTGTAATTTCTTCTGCTCCGCACAATGTAACACAACAGCATGCGACCAATATAGATATTCTGTTATTCATGTAGTATCTTAGTGCCTTTCACTTATCTTACAATTGGGCTACAACTTATTGTAATATTTGATTTTTCTGATGGTATGGCCAAAACTATTTTAATATCTTTGGGTAAATTCCTCGCGGCTTGCGGCTTTGAGGCATCCCAAGAGTTGTTATTTTATTTATAATCCCACATCCAATCATGGATTCTTGCTTTTGACGCTGCATTTCTCTCGAGCTGGTTACTATTCAGCCCCTCTCGGGGTGTTTTCTAAAATTAATTCATCCAATAACTAAATTATAGTCATGTGGATTTATAATTATCCGTTTTAAACTATCCAGAATATCCAGACCTTGTTTTTTCATCGTTGAAATAAATCCACGAATCCTTAAAAAATAACCTGCATATTCTTTATTCCTAAAACAGCCAGATATTTTCTGACGCAACTTAATCATGCGGATGTCGCGCTCAGCTTGGTTATTCGTTGTTGGCATCTCAAAGTCGTAAACAAATGCCATATATTCTCGCTGATACTTCCGCAACCGATTTAGTATCGCATTAATCTCTTGATTTCGTTCTTCATCTGTAATTTTAGTGGTTATTTCCCGCTCAAATTTAGCTAATAACTCATGCCAAACTCTACGATAACGCCGTAATTCGCCAGACTTAAAACCAGCAATCCCAATTGACTTAGCATCATCTACTTCTTTTATCATCTGTTTGATGTAGCAGCGTAACTCTTCGGCAACAGCTAATTTATCATATTCAACCAAGGCTTTTAGTTCACGTAAAATATGTGCATTGCATAAACCGTGTTGTGCATTTACGGCACTACTAAAATAAGTTTTCCAACAATCATGCATCAGCTTACCTGCGAAGTTGGGAATTCATAGTACCTTACAAAAAATAAATCTATTTATCTGCAATATTTTGTTATAATTCTATTTTTACGAGTTTAAATTATGACGAATATTGCAACTAAAATCAGTAAAGTAATTGTTCCATACCTCTCCGGCGTGAACCAGGCTATCAAAAAAATATCGTTGCCTGCGTTACCGCTTTATTTAAACAAGACAATCCCACACTACATAATCTAAACGCACTTAAAGACAGCAAGAGAACAATTGCTAAATCTTCTCATGCGCAAAACACTAGACGTACTTTAAGTCACAATCCAATTACTGATATTGCTTATGCTAATGCTACATTAGAACTATTTGCTATTCGTAATGCGATTCTTGTTATTGACCGAACCAATTGGTCTTACGGTTCTATTGATTACAATCTGTTGGTGCTATCATTCGTCTATAATGACATTTCTATTCCGTTACACTGGGTTCATCTGGATAACAATGGTGGCAATTCTAGCAGTAAGCACCGCATTAATTTGATGCAGTGGTTTATTACCAACTGCCCAAACATTGCTATTGACTATGTTTTAGCCGATAGAGAGTTTCCTGCTGAAGAGTTCATAAAATGGTTATGTGAGAACAAGATTCCATTTATCTTCCGTTCTAAATCATCGGTACTGGTTATCGATGGTGATAAAAAGATTAAAATCTCACGGCTATTTCCACATCTGAAACACTACCAAAACAAAACTAAAGCAGATTCTAAAATCCGCAGAATTTACAATAATCGACTTTATCTCACAGTCCGAGAAAATCAAGCTAATGAAAGAGTTTATTTCATCTCCAATAACAACCAAGATAACTCAGCGGATATCTATCGCAAACGTTGGACTATTGAAGCCATGTTTGCCAAGTTTAAGACCAAAGGGCTTAAACTTGAATCCACTCACCTTATGAAATCGAATCGTGTCATTAGCTTGTTCATGTTTATGGCTATTGCTTACTGCTATACCTGTAAAATAGGCGAGCTTAGTACCTTTCACTTTTATTTCCAATTTGGCTACAGCTTATTGTAATATTTAACTTTTCTCAGGGGTTAAATATGCAAAATTCTGTAGCCAAAACTTTTACAATTATCAAAGACTTTATTTCAGAAGCACGCTATGAACAAGCTATACTTATTGCCAATCTCGTTTTATTACTGATCTCTGGCTCTAAAATCTCACTCACTCAGTTAGGAATATCTGTTAAAAAGAAAAATTCACAACTAAAAAGTGCCCAACAAAAAATCAGAGGATTACTCAGCGACTTCCCAATTACTTCTAAAATATACGCAAAAGCCGTAATTAAATTATTCGCATTAACATCAGTTGAACTTATCATCGATCGAACTAACTGGATGTTTGGGCGTACTGACATTAACTTTCTAGTCTTATCATTGCGTTGGCATAACATTGCTATTCCCATTTACTGGGTCATGCTTGATAATAATGGCGGTAATTCTAATTCTGAGCAACGAATTGATTTAGTTAAATGGTTTATTACTAACTTTGCAACCATTACAATTGAAAATATTTACGCCGATAGAGAATTTCCATCAATTAGTTTTATTTCATGGTTAATTCATAAAGAGCGTAACATTAACTTTATCTTTCGTTCTAAAGGATCATTACAAGCCACTGATGGCAACAAGAAAGTCAGTTTATCTAAGCTATATAACCAATTACTGCATGCTCAACATCGAATTAAAGTTGAACGCCACATTCGAAGAATATTCGGTAATCGCTTATACATTAGTGCTCGAATCAACGAGAACGGTGAGTTTATGTTTTTAGTTTCCAATCAATTCCATGACGACCCATTCGCACTGTATGCGCGGAGATGGAATATTGAAACAATGTTTGGCAACTTTAAAAGCAAAAGTTTTAATATTGAATCAACTCATATTACTCAGTATCACAGGTTATCAGCATTATTTACCTTAATGGCAATTAGCTACTGTTATTGTTGCAAGCTTGGTTATATTGCACATAACATACAACCAATCACCCAAAAGAAAATCAAGCAACCTGATGGTACTAAAATATCTCGGTCAGAATTTACCTTTTTTAAATACGGCTTCTACTTGTTAAAGAACTTCTTTGATAATTTTTTATGCGATAGCGCCGTCGTCTATAGACAGCTCTACCAGATACTAAACTATCCGCCTGATATCAAGATTTCCAAATACTCGCAAGTCTATAAAATAATAACCTCATTTTAAAAGTGAAAGGTATTAAGATTTTACACAATAAACAAAAACTCGACTTCAAAAACCCTAAAACATCAGGTACAATATTGACATCTTCAGGAATAATATAAACTTCACGCCCAAAAGTTTCTATTTAAATGAAAATCCGCCCTGCCAAAGCTATGTTCAATTACGTCTCTTTTGGCGTGTTGCACCTCAAATGAAAAGAGGCGTTATTTTACATCTTATTTATTTGGTTTATTACCGTGGTAACATCAACCTTTTTATTAACTGCATCAATATAGCTATCAGTAACATCCATAGCATGATCTACATAAATGAAATTCTCATCAGTTACTAATGCTGAAAGTTGTTTAGTCTTGCTAAAGTCTTGCGATATTGAGTTTAGTTGTTTAAAGAACTCTATATTTGCATAATCCTTTACCTGTTCTTTTGCATACTTATATTCTTTATATGCTTGTTTAAACTGTTGCAGATCATTTAAATATGCGCTATACTTTGAACTAAAATCTTTCTTCAAACCTTCTGAAGGCTTATTTTTATTTGATTTCAACTGATTTGCCAAAATAGATAGTGCACTCTCTTCACCATCTAATTTGGAATTCATAACTGAAAGCTGTGACTCAACTGGTGCAAATTTATCTGCAACAGCATTGTATAACAATGTTGATGGTTTGGATGTCGTTAAAACTTTATCAAGGCTGACTACCCCTACATTGCTGCTATCTGCAAATACTGTAGTAGCAAACAAACTTGATAATAATACTACTGTTTTTTTCATTGACCTATCTTCCTAACTATTATTTCATATGACATCCCTTGATTGTAGCATATTAAATTACCCTAATGTCAAAAATTATTGTGGACTCATGGTAAACGCATCTTAATTTTTTGTAATCAATGCTATAAGTCGGCCCTTTCCCATCTGAAATGCAATAATTACGGTTCTGCCGCAAAAAGAAGTTTCAAATGGTACATTTTTATTTCGGGCTTGACATCTGGGTTCACAAACCTATACATTAAGCAAAAATATCTTGGTGTTGCACCTCAAATGAAAATGGGCGCCATTCAAGACCATAACATCTGATAACGGTACCGAACTTGCTGAACATCCGGCAATAGAAACGGTTACTAACGCACAGTTTTACTTTGCAAATCCTTACCATTCATGGGAAAGAGGCTTAAACGAGCATCAAAATGGTTTAATTAGGGATTTTATGCCAAAGAAAACAGATTTTAGAGACATAGATGCGGATATGATAAGATACGTGGAGAACAATTTAAACAATAGGCCAAGAAAAGCTTTGGACTTTTTAACTCCTGCCGAAGATATGTTCAATTATGTCTCTTTTGGCGTGTTGCACCTCAAATGAAAATGGGCGATATCATAAACATTATGTCCTAAATCATAGGCTAAGCCGACACGAAGGCGATCTTTTTCGTCCATGTTTCTGGTTTTGCGTACCAATTTTTCAAATTCGGTACGTTTTTCGGCAGTGAGTATTTTATGCATAGCCATAATTATAAATAAGTTATGGGACATTAGTCCAAATTTCAGTTATGAACAGTATATGAGGAGTTAAATAATGTTAGATGATTTAGTCTTGTTTATAAGGATCATAGAAACAGGTAACTTTAAAAAAGCCGCAGAACTGTCAAATATAACAACCGCCACCCTAAGTAAGCATATAACAAATTTAGAATACACGTTACAGAAAACCTTGCTAATTAGAGATACTCGGAACATACAATTGACAGAATATGGTAAGTTTATATATTCAAAATTTAAACATTTATCTGTTTATACAACAATCATTAATAATGTTAAGTATGATTTTGATGTGACTAATTCAAATGTTCATGAATCAGTATACCTTGTTGTAGGCGGTGGAATTGGTTACGCTTTAGTTAATCCATTTATAAGCGAATTTATAGACGCTTATCCAAATATTAAACTTAATATTATATACAATAATTATATAGGAAATATGGACGTTGGCAGCAATAAAAAGCATATTTATTTATTGCCAGATTATATAAAGTCTCATGGCATACATAGTCAATTATTAAGGTATGAATATGCGCAGTTCTATTGTTCAAATGATTACTTTCAGAAATTTGGTGCGCCTGAAAGTATAAATGATCTAATGAAAAATCACAAATTTATAGGACTTTTAGACTCAAGTAGCAAGCAAGCACTTGGTGTCATAACAATTAAGAATAAATTAACAAATGAGCATGCTTTATTAGATACAAGTGATTGTAATATAAGGCTTGATAATCCATTGCAAATGAAGAGTATTGGAATGAATTCTGGTTTGATATTTGGATGCTGGGAAACTCTTTGTAAGGAAGAGTTAAAGAGTTCTGATCTTATTCCTGTTTTACCTGAGTGGGTATTCCATAGTACTGGATTATATTTATCTCATGCTAGTAATATGACAGATGCAGAAAAGGCAGTTGCAAATTTTATTACTCGGGTATGTAGTATATAAGTTTAATCTCTTTGGGTAAATTCCTCGGCGGATTCGCCCATTTTCATTTGAGGTGCAACACCCCAAAGGTGACGTAATTGAACATAGCTTCGGCTGGAGTTAAAAATTCCAAAGCTTTTCTGGGTCTGTTGTTTAAATTATTTTCTACATATCTTATCATATCTACGTTTACATCTCTGAAATCAGTTTT
>JAUPUP010000001.1 GCA_030917485.1 Pseudomonadota bacterium | reverse complement strand
GTTGCCACTAAATTACTCAATCCGTTAGTAGTTGCGAGTTGGGGAAATACTTTAAGTGGCTTCCAATGGCAATTCATGAATCAGACGATAGATCCTGGTTATTGGATTGGAATGGGTAATTTGCAATTAACTGGGGATAGTATGACTAAATTCTTTGGTTGGTATAGTCAAAGTTTTGCGAATACACCAGTTGTAACTAGCAGAAATTTACAAGATTTTGTTAAGCAATATTTGCAAGATGGTGTTTTGGCTTGGGAAGGCGGGTTGTGGTATTGGATGTATCGTGTGAATGGTTATGGCCTACCAACATTACACAGTATTATTTCTGATTCACCTAAAGCTGCTTGTCATGATATTGCTATTTCAACGATGATGGTGAATGGCGGTTGTAATAATTACATCAACGAAGATGGCACTGGGCGTAAGGCTTACTATCAGTTTTTTCTGGCTAAATTTGGTATGACTATGACAGCAGTTCCGTATGAGTTGTATGGTCAAACTTATAACAGTTTGCAGTGTAATGATCAAATTTATGAATATTGTAAGTAATTTAGCGCTAAGTAGAAATTTTATGGAATAAACGTCTATAATTTTTACATGGTATTGCATGAAAAAAGGTGTCGTAATGACACCTTTTACTAATTCAAAGCACTGTTATTTTTCATAACGTTCAATCGAATCTTCAACTTCTTTAATTGCTGCGGCTTTATCATCAATTCCAGATAATTTAACCCATTTACCTTTTTCGAGTTTTTTGTAATTTTCAAAGAAATGCACGATTTGTTGAATTTGTAACTCAGGTAAATCTTCAACTGTTTCAACATCGGCATAGAATGGGCAAACTTTTTTGGTTGGAACTGCAATAATTTTAGCATCCACGCCGCTTTCATCTTCCATGCGTAACACGCCTAATGGACGACATTTTACAATTGCGCCATGGGTAATTGGATATGGTGTAATCACCACAACGTCAGCAGGATCGCTATCTTCAGATAGCGTATTTGGAATAAAACCATAGTTTGCAGGGTAAGACATTGCTGTACTAATGAAGCGATCCACAAATAATGCACCAGCTTCTTTATCCATTTCATATTTTACAGGAACCGCACCAGCTGGAATTTCAATAACTACATTAAACTCTTCGCCTGTTCCAACACTAATTTTTTTTAAATCCATTCCGAACTCCTAACAATTAAGACACATTTAAATAATTTTAAGCTGTATAATTATACATTGTAATGACCAATTAACGCAAATAAAGGTTGAGGATATTATGTTAGATCGTTTAGTTGTTGAGTTTGATAAAGTACTTAAGAATTTATTTCACAAACCATTATCCACGCGTGCACATCCCGATGAACAAATTCAGGATGGTGAGTTTAGTGATGCAGAGCGTAAGCATATTATTGGCTTAATGCGGATCAATCATTGCGGTGAAATTTGTGCGCAGGGGCTCTACCAAGGGCAAGCAATTACCGCTCGTGATAATTCATATAAGCAAGCCTTTGAACATGCGGCTTATGAAGAAATTGAGCATTTGGCATGGACGGAGCAACGCATTCATGAGTTGGGTGGCAAAACAAGTTTATTAAATCCGTTATTTTATGCAGGTAGCTTGGCAATTGGAATTACCGCGGGTGTTTTGGGTGATAAATGGAGTCTAGGCTTTTTGGAAGAAACTGAAAAACAAGTTGAGAGCCACTTAAGTGAGCATTTAGAAAAATTACCGCCACATGATAATAAAAGTCAAGCAATTTTACAGCAAATGAAAGAAGATGAAATTAAACATGCGCACATGGCACATGATTTTGGTGCTGCTGAATTGCCTGCAATCGTGGTTAAAACCATGCAAGCGACTTCAAAAGTAATGACTGGTGCGGCTTATCGGATTTAAGCTGATTCATATGACAATTATGTTGCATCTAATTAAACTTGAATAGCGGTTATTTTCATATAAGCTATGATATATGGCGCTATGAAATTAAAAATGCCTAGGGTTAAATTCTAGGCATTTTTATTGCGGATTATCATGTCTCTAGCCATGGTAAATTCATACTTATTCCTGCGCATTTAGAGTTGCTTGCTGCTCAGAATTTAACATATCAATTGCAATACTTCTGTTCATACAACGATAAATAAAATCAATGACAATCTTTTCTTCAATCCGCAGAGATTTGCGCGAAGTTAAATAAAAATCTGATTGATAAACATAGTATTCGGATAAAACTTGAATTAGTTCACCTTTTTGAACTTTCTTTTCGCACAAATAATTCCAACATGGAAAAATATGATTGCCACAAAGCCCTATTTCAAGGGCATTAGCCAAGTTATTGCATTTAATGAAGTCTTTAGTACTATCATGCATTATTGTGTCATGAGTATATTTATGGGTAAAGGTTACATGGTTCATAACGATATTGTTAACATCGATCCCACCAACCAAATTATGGTTTTGCATTTGTTCTACTGATAAAGGAAGACCGTTTTTTCTGGCATATTCTGGAGTACAATAAAGTTGTATTAGCTCGCTTCGCAAAAATCTTTCAACGTGTTGGCTATCGAGTTTATTTTTTACCGAATGAGATGTTATAGTTAAATCCATCCTACTATGATTATCATAACCACCATTATGATGAAAGAATAAATTGAGTTTTATGTTTGGATTTATGGATGTGAAATAATTGATATATGGACTAATTAGCTCTAATGAGACAATAACAGGTAATACAATACTTATTTGACCATTGCTGAGCTTGTTGGTTGGATTAATTGTTTCAAAAAAATTACTTAATTGTAGGCGTAACCCTTTGAAATTCTGGTATAACAATTCACCGTCTGGCGTTAGCTTGAGATTTCTGGTATCTCGTATTAGTAATAGTTTATTGAAATAAGTCTCTAATTCTTGAACCTTGCGAGTCAAAGTTGATGTAGCCATGTTTAGATGATCTGCGGTTTTGTTGAAGCTGCCAATTTCAACTAATTGCGTAAATATGACAATATTATCAAACATTTTTTTCCTCAAAACTATTATTATTTTTTATGGTCGTTATTTTCGCATACTTTGCTTATAACTATGCTACTTAGTAGTAGTAAAAGTTAATTAATATAAATTGGTGCAATTAGATTAGTTGGTAAATTTCTTGTAAATTGAGCTGATTAAATGCTTCTTTGTTGATATTTAATTGTTTTGCCTGTAATTTTTGCACTATTCCTAAAGTGGAGTGATTTTTGCATATATGCTGTTAATCTGAATTAATTGAACTGTTAGAATTGCGACCTAAGTATAAAATTTGAATCTGTGCTTATTTGTAGAGTTCAGAATAATTAGAACATGAATTGATATAAAAGGAAAAATATGAAGAATCAAAATCATAAAGTCTTAATCACATTATTGTTGTCTGCAGGACTATTGTCTGCATGCAACGGTGGTAGTGCTCAAGCAGGTGGCGGTCAAACTTTGCAGGGAGCTCCAATGCAAAGTACGCAAACAGTAAAGAGTTTATTTGTACAAAATAGTCAATTAACGGCTAAATTAAATGTTCCTAGCAACAACCAATGGTACATTGGTAATGTTACGCTGTCAATTACAAATACAGGCTCCAGTGATTTAGATTTATCTAAAACTACGTTGGGCTTTACGTCTCAAGATATTAAAGGTAAATTGGTAAATGCTGGTAAATTAGATAATTGGTCTGTAGCAGGTCATAATACGGCTTATCATGTTGCTTTTACATCAGGTAATGGTAATGCACAAATTGGTCAAATTACGGCAGATAACGGTAATGCAACAATTAAAGCAGGTGAAACAATTACCTTTACAGGTGGGTTTAACTTAAATGGTAGTGAATTTGATATTCCTACTGCGCAAAATTCTTTGGTTGTTGATGGAACTCCTGAGCCAGCGCCAACTCCAGATCCTAAGCCAACTCCAGATCCAACACCTACGCCAACTCCAGGAGATAATTGTTCTGGAATTCCATCTTGGGAAGCTAAAGATTATCCAGCTGGTAATACACATGTTCAATATAACGGTGTTGAGTATAAAAATAAATGGTGGACAGGTTCTGGCGAAGTTCCAGGCAAGGCGGATGTTTGGGCTTTTGAATTCAAGTGTGACGGAACGCCACCAGCCCCAGTTGTTACTGTCGGTGAGCTAGATGTTGTGGTCGATACCACGAATACCGATTGTAAAGGTAGTTCAGCTTGTCATGGTTTAACGGCACATGTAAAAGATGCTAATGGTAATGATGCAGGTACATTTGTGGTGCCAGATAGCGCATTAGGTGGTGTATACACACAAGCAATTGAAAGCTTACAAGCTGGTGTAGTTTATTCAGTTACAACCGATTCAATTACCGATACCACTGTTGCGTACACTCCAATCACGGCAAAAGCAACGGTAGTAAAAGATAGTAAAGTATCAGTTAGTGCAAAATATAGTAAAAATGCACCGGCCGCTAAAGTTGGTAAAGCAACGGTGTCTTTGGCAAATGTTGTGCCAAATTATACTGGTGATTTAACGGTTCAAATTGTAAATAATGATGCTAGCGGTGCGGTTGTTGGAACGTATACACTTAAGCAAGGAGCTTCATTCACAACAGAAAATTTACCAGTTTCAGATGCCGGGCATTCATATAGTGTGAGACTGCTAAATGGTCTTGCGGATCCTAAAGCAGGATTATTTTATGTTGAAAGTGGTTCTGCGGTAGTTGCAATTAATGATGGTCAGACAACTTCATTTGCTATTCCAATGATTAAGTCTAGCAAAACATTAAGAAAAGTAGCTGTAGATGTGTCTGGTCTGGAAGGAGCTGACGTAGCCAATGTTAGCTTTGAAGATGCTGGACATACTTATGTTTATGTAAATGACTTAGCTAAAGCGAATGGTAAATTTACGTATTACACAGAAGATCAATCTAACTTCGGTATTCATGTAACCGCGAGTGGAACTAACGCATATACACAGGCAAAATTTGATTTTAGTGGCGTAATTAAAGATGATGCTACGGTATATAGTGCTGCATTTATTAAACAAATTATGCCAGCAAGTACTTATGATTATAAAGTGTGGTTCAAAGATTATACGCAAAAATTTGATCTTTCTGTCAATGGTGTCACGACGGCTAAGACATTGTCATTTGTTTCAAGCAGTAAATTATCTTCTAGTCTATGGGGTAGTTGCTTTGGTCAATCATTAAGCGGTGGACTAGATGTAAAAACAGAGTCAGTGACGGATGGTTACAAAATAACTTTAACTCCAGTATCTGGCGCTTTGAATTTAACTCAAGCATGTACCTTGATGTATGATTTAAATACATCGCAAATTCTTAAAGCTCGTGCGGGTGGTGATGATGGATATGCGCATAATGTTATTATTTCTTCAATGACTATTGATGGTGTAAATACGCCGATTAATTCTACATGTGCTGCAACTGGTTGTAAAGATCCTGGCAATGGTTATGTAAATGCTGGATATTATGCACAATGGGCGGTTTGGGATCGAGAATATAATCCAAATAGCATGCCATTTGCTTCAATCAATGACATAATTTATGCCTTTATTGGATTTGATAAAGATACTGGTAATTTAGCTTCACTAGATGGTAATGCGGATTCATGGAGTATCCCAGTAGTTTCAAAAGCAATATTACAGAATCCATATATGCATGCACATCTGTCATTTGGTGGTTGGACGAATAACCAAGTAAATACTGCACCAATGTTCTTAAAATTATCATCAAGTCAAGCAAGTATGCAAAATTTTGCAACTCAAGCAGTAGCATTGATGAAAAAAACTAAGTTCTCTGGTCTTGATATCGATTGGGAGTGGTGGTCTGAGCCTGAACAAGCTCCAGCAAAACAAATGTTATCATTCTATAAAATATTACGCGCTGAACTAGATAAAGCAGGTGCTACTGATGGTAAACATTATACACTGACAATTGCGGTAAATGCGGGTGTTGATCGTGTAAATGCAATGCAAGATCCTTCAAATCCAAATTCGGTTGCGGATTATTGGAAGCAAGTAAATACTTTGGTTGATCAAATCAATCTAATGAGTTATGATTATCATGGTGCTTATGATAATTCAAAACCAGCTTATTTCCATGCAAATTATGATTTTGCTAATATTCCTCTGGATAAACAAGCTG
The DNA here is from genome assembly GCA_030917485.1 of Pseudomonadota bacterium. GTDB lineage: Bacteria > Pseudomonadota > Gammaproteobacteria > Burkholderiales > UBA11063 > Aquella. Next base: position 1,895 of record JAUPUP010000001.1, on the reverse strand, counting down.
ATGTTGGTCAAACTAGTGGTTGGTCGATCAAAGCCGTTGTGGCTGCATACCAAGCGAATGGTATCACTGCTAAAAAATTGGTACTAGGTTTACCTGCATATGCTCGTACAATGTCAGTGTCAGGTGGTACGAATGGCGGATTGTTGCAGGCGGTGAGTGGTGCAGGGTTTGGTGATTATGAAGCAGGGGTTTTAGATTATAAATGTTTGGTTAATCCTGTAGCGGATAAAGCTAATGGCTGTAAAAATGTTTCAGCTGGACTTTCAGATCTTGTATTTTATAATTCTAAGGCAACTGGAACTGCTTTGAGTGCTTTTAATACTTATGGTCGAGATGCTATGCAACCTTGGGCATATAGTCCATCAACGAACACTTTTGTAACTTTTGATGATACTTGGTCGGTAACGGCTAAGACTAAAGCGGCAAAAGACTCAGGACTTGGCGGAATGATGTTCTGGGAGTTGGATGGTGATTCAAATACACCTCAACTATCATTGATTAAAGCGGTAAAAGATGAGTTAAATCGCTAAAAGTTTCAGTAGATCAATAAAAATATGGCTACATCAAGTGTAGCCATAAAAATTTTGGTGTAGCAGAGGTTTAACATAGGGTAATCTGTACAAATAGAGCGCCTTGTGAATAAATTTTCAGCAATAAGCGCACATGCATAAAGTTTTTAGTTAAGTTAAAGGCTAGTTTAATTAGTCTTCAACTTATTTTAATAATAAATCATGAAGTAATTGAAATAAATTACTATATTTTGTTTGTGAACATTTATCTTGAATAGTTGTGGATAACATGTACTTATTTGTAATTAATTTTTGGTGTAATTAATTTTATTATACCTTTAGATCGGTTAGGCGTTTCAGCTTGTTGCGTGTGTGGTTTTTGAATTCATGTAGCATTTTATGGCTGATCGTGATGGTATTTGTCAAGATCATCATTTAAAAAGTTTTTCAAGCTTTCATCTAGTTGATCTAATAAATTCATTATATGATTACTTTCTTCTTGGTGAAAGTCCTTAATTTTCTTAATTTCTTCCATTAAGTTAAAGTTGCTAATGCTCTTTTCTAATAATTTGTGGCGCAAGACGTTATCCCTAATAATGTTGTTTTTTACTTGCTCTAAATAATCTGCGATTATCATTATTGGATTTTGGAATTTGGCATTAGGTATTTTAAAAGTTGCGCTAATAATATTCACCTTGATCTGTTCTTTAAATAGATTTTCCATGTGTGAATCAATTTTTTCTGCTATTTTGTTTTGATCTTTGGATAGTGCTTTAACTTTTAATTTTAATTCTTCGTTAGTGTTAGATCCAACATCTAATATAGCCTCTTTACATTTTTCTTGAGCGTGTATAAATACTATTTGTATTTGTGCAACTGTATGTGCAATTTCAGAAATTAGATCGAGCTTATACTTCATTTTAGCTTTTGTAATTTCATTTATTTCAGCTTGCTTTTTATATCCATCTATGGCGTATTGATAAGCCCACCATGCAAAGACAGTAAGTACAAATGTGCAAAGAGCCACAATCCAACTGGTTACTACATCAGATGCATTCTTACTATACCAATGATAAACAATTACAATGGTTATAATGCTGCCTATTGCGCCGCTAATAATTGCGATCAGCCAGTTTTCTTTAATAAATTTTAACATGCTTTATTCCATTTCTTGTTCGGTACGTACTTTTAAGTTACTATGCCTGATTGCCGTGTGTTGTCAAAAAGTAGATAAAATTAATTGTCTACTTGTGATTGGTGATTATTTTGTATTAAGATGTTGTTGTTTTTTATGGAGTATTATATCTTTTGAGTTAAATTCACGAATTAATATCATTTCTAAAATATCTATGGCATCTTTAATTTGATTTTTTTGATTAGCGGGGC
>JAUPUP010000138.1 GCA_030917485.1 Pseudomonadota bacterium | reverse complement strand
GGTTTTATTGAGTGCCAATTTGGTATGAACTGACGAGGTTTAAATTGAAATATCTTATATAGCCATGTTAAAATTAGTGGCTTAATGTTTAAAAGAGCTAAGCTAGCTCATGATTTTGTTATGAGGTGATTATGAAAATTTTAAGTTTAATTTTAATGTCAATATCGTTAAATGCACTAGCAGAGCGTTTTTCAGTTCCCGATCAAGATGATTGGAATCGTCATAGTCATAGCCATACGCAGGATACGACGTTTCAAAAAAATGGGCAAACCTATGATGTTGATAAAACTACAACATACAATGGAAATGGTACAAAGTCTAACACTACGACGCTAACCGATCAAAATAATAATAAATCTTATACTGAACAAGGCAGCACTAGTACCGCATATGGTAATAATTCGCGCCATAAGACGCAAACTGAAACACTAACGAATAATCAAAATAATCATTCTTATACGTATAAAGGTCAAGAACAGAAGCATTATACACCTGCACACACGTATTCACATCAAACTGGAGTTGTTACGAATAATCAGACTGGTAAAAGTTATAATTTAAATAGTACGGAGATTAATCATAATTCGACTGGAGCTAATCAAGTGGTAGTGCCTGCTAACTCTAATACCGTTGTAATCGAGCAGCAACCTCAAGCCGTGTATTATCCGAGTTATTATTCAAGTATGGCCATGACACCGATGATGATGGGCGTGCCAATTAGTGGTGCGATGAATAACTCAAATAATTCAAACATTAGCCCAGCTAATAATCCAAATACAGTATCAACACCTGAGAGTGGCAGTTATGAAAGTGCATTAAATAGCTATATGCACTAATTCGTTTGCTAGCGCATCATCTTGATTGGTGCGCTAAAGATGGGCTTTGTTGTAAAGTTATTTATTGCCAAAGACATGCACATGTAAATGATAAACTTCCTGACCACCATTGACCCCCGTATTAATCAAAGTCTTATAGCCATTACCTAATCCTTGTGCAATGGCTAATTGATTGGCTTTTAGCATGAGAAGCCCCATCAATTCAGCATCTGATTCGGTTAACTGCAACATATTGGTAATGTGCCGTTTGGGAATTAAGAGAAAGTGAACCTCTGCACAAGGGTTGATGTCATTAAAGACTAGTATCTCATTATCTTCATAAATTATTGTACTTGGGATTGTTTTTTCAATTATCTTACAAAATAAACATTCAGTCATTAGAATTCCTTTGGTTACATTAGATTTTACGTGTGGCTTAGTTATCATGCTCTAAGCTTTCGTTTTGGGTTAATTGCCGTACGTGATTGATTAATCAGCCAGATATTTTTTTGTACACAGTGCATTAATGATATAATTATAGCCTAATTTATGCCAATTTAACAACTATTCAAATAAAATTAGCGATTGTTTAATTGGTAAAGTCATCCACATAAAGGGTTCATGAATGTTAAAAAAAGTATTGAAGATAAATTTAAAGGTGCTTGGGGCAATTATTTTGGGCTTGATTTTAGTTCAAATTGTTTCAGCTTATTTTTTCGGAATTATTGCCGAGAAGCAATTTGAGACCCAATTTGTTAAAATGACGGACAGCAAATTTATTAAGGTTGTCAACAAAAATTACTCAAGAAGTTGGTTTACCTCAGAAATGGATGTGACGCTGGCGGTGAATAACCAAGCTATTAAGAATTTCGTAACGATGTTACCGCTTAAAACGCAAGAATCAAGTTTCCAATTTGCTGAGTCAGGCTATCAACTAATTTATAAAACACATATTACCAATGGTTTATTTGCGGGATGGATGCATGGTAATATTTTACCAACTATTGCTTACTCGACAACTGATTTAGCCTTTCCTGAAAGCATTAATAGCGTTTTAAAAACGTTTTTTAAAGATGAGCAGCCATTACAGATTAGTAATATCTTATATTTGAATAACTCAGGTAAATACAAGATTTTTTCACCAAGCTTTGACTATCAAGAGGCTTTGTCTGGCGTTAAGGTTAATTGGGGTGGTTTGAAATGGGATGTTGCTTATGATAATAAGTTTAATAAGTTTGAGAATAGTTTTTCAGTACCAAATTTAGATTTTTCTGCTCCAACCAAAGGTGATATTTCGTTTAAAAATTTGTATTATACAGCTAATTCTTCACGCAGTATCCACGATATCAAGGTTGGCAATACAATGTTAGATCTAGAGAAATTTAGTATTAATCTAACGGAAAGTTCAACGAGTGATTTAAAATTAGGTGAAGTGATTCGGGTATTTACGGGCATTAATTCGGCAGATTTCCTCAATGGTTTAGATGTAATTAATCCAACTAGATTTACCTTATCTGAGGTTTATTATAAATCTATAAGTAGTGATGAAAATAATTTCTTCGCCGCGAATGTGCAAGCTGGTTTTGAATCATTAGTTAGTAATAAATTAAGTTATGGACCAATGGTCTTTGATTTTAGTTTAGATCATATTCTAGCTGACAAATTTAGTGCGGTTGTGGATACTTTGAATGATGAAGCTGGATTAACCGATGCGGCTCGAGATGCGAATAAAGCGCAGACGATTCAGTTGCTGAAAAATAATCTGACTCCGATTTTTATTGAGTCACCAGTAGTGGAATTGAATAAATTGACGGTTAAAACTCCGACTGGACTAATAACTCTGTCGGGTAAAGCAACTACGCACGGTTTTGAATCTGCAGATATGAATGATAAAACTAAGTTTATGTCAAAATTATCGCTTAAAGTTGATTTTAGTATTCCAAAGCCAGTGATGTCATATTTATTTTTATTACAAATGAAATATTTCTTAACAGCTGGTAATGCGCAAATGGATCAACAAAGTTCTGATGCATTGGCAAAAGTAGTTAATATTTTATTGGATAATCAACTCCAAGTTTGGCAGAAAAAGGGGTTTATTCAAGAAAGCGCGGGTAATTTAAGTAGTATTATTTCAATGGAAAGTGGTGTGATGTCATTAAATGGTCATCCAACGACGAATTAAGTTGAATTAGCAAAGCTAGGTGCGATTTATTGAATAAAAGAGAGGTCTTATGCAAGTAATCCTCTCTTTTCTTATGTGGAAAGTTTAGCTAGAGGTTTAACTCCAGAGAGTTTAAAGTTGAGTTGCGTATAGCTTATACCAATTGCAGCATAATTTACGGTGTTAAAAAATCTCTGTGAATACTATATTTATTGGATTTATCGCTTATGTCAACACCGTGATTTATATTATAATTGGTATAATCATAATGATATGATTTTAAAGGCAATTCCAAGCTTCAACATACTCCTCAGCAATAAGCTTAGGCTTATGATAGTCCTCAATAAATTTTCGGCCATTTTTGCTAATTTCAAGATAATAATCAATATTATGAATCACTTTTTCCATCTGGAGTACAATAAAAT
>JAUPUP010000137.1 GCA_030917485.1 Pseudomonadota bacterium | reverse complement strand
TAAATTTAGCTTGACTTAATTCAGGATTATTCAAATATCCTCTAGCTAAACCAACTCCACCTATATATAACTCGCCCACCGCTCCTAACGGTAATAGGTGTAAATTATCATCTAATATATACGCTTTCATATTACTAATCGGACGACCTATACTATTGATATTTTCATCTATAACTAATCTACCTGTAGCATAAATAGAAGTTTCTGTAGGTCCATAGAAATTATAAAGTAAATGCTGCCTCGACCAATATATACCTGTAGATTCTTCACATGCTTCACCAGCTATGGTTATTGCCTTCAAATGAGGGTATTTAAATTTGGGTAAGATACTTAACAGTGCTGGCGGAATAAAGGTATAGTTTATCTTCCTGGTTATCAAATATTCTGCCAGCCTTTCTACATCGTTACGTCTATCATTTATCAGAAAATGTAATTCTGCACCTTGTAATAAAGTATTAAAAATCTCTGCAACACTAACATCAAAGGTATAAGATGTATATTCAGTTACCCGATCTGTACCGCCTAATTTATACACATCAGCTAAACCTAATAATGTATTAATTACACTACGGTGTTCTAACATAACTCCTTTTGGTTTACCGGTAGTACCGCTAGTGTATATAACATAAGCTAAATTATGAGATTTATCATACTGTATAGACTGTTCTTGCAGAGGGTTGTTTTGTACAATTTTATCGGTGAATTCATTCTCACTACTATATCCAGATAATTTATCCATATAGGATTCAGCACAAATCACCTCTAAATTGATATTCAATTGATATTCACGAATTATGCCTTCCAACAATGCTGCGTAATTCTTATCAGTTAGTACAACCTTGGCATGAGTATCCTTTAATATATAACTTATACGTTCTCGCGGATAGCTTTGATCTAGCGGAACATATGCCCCACCTGACTTTAACACTGCCAAAATACTAATCACCATATATTCAGAGCGATCCAAACATAATGCAATCAATTGATCTCTTTTTACTGCGTATCTCGTTCTTAAATAATGCGCCAAACAATTCGATTTTTGGTTTAACTCCAAATAGGTAAGCTGTACATCTTCACATACTAAAGCTATACGATCTGGACTTCTTTCTACCTGATCTTCAAATAACTCATGAATAGTTGTATTTAATGGATAATCATTCCCTGTTTCATTCCAAGTAAAAAGCTGCATAGTCAAATCTGAACTTAATAAGTTACCTAAGTTTATTCTATCCTCAAGCAATGCATATATATTATATTTCAAATAGCTTGTAAAATAAGTTAAATAATTTTCATCAATAAAGTAGTCATGTGCAACTAAACGAAGAATAAACTGATTCATATCTAACTGTGATACATTTAACATAAACGGTATATTTGTGCGTTCAAACCCCTCTATCTCGGAAATAATATTTTTATTGATATTAAAGATGTGGTAATGCATGAAATTAAAACCAAATTCATATAAATCATGCCCTGCTAGTATTTTTAACTTACCATATGGATATTGCTTATACTGGTACAACCTCACCTTTTCCTCGAATATTTTAGTTATTCTACTAAATATCTGCTCAGTTTGTTGAGTACACTCTTTTACATCTACCTGAAATGGAATCATATTAAGAAATAGACCGTACAGCTTATCACCATTTTTCTTCTCCGGACGGTTATTCACCGTTAATCCTATAGTAATATTATCTTGATTTAAAAATCGGGATAATGTTACTATATAAACAAAAATGAATATACAATCTACACTAATTTCCAAATTATTAGCTAATCTGTGTATTTTATCTGAATCTTCCTTCTCTAAAATAAAATCTGTAGCATATGATCCATTTCTAGAAGAAATATCTTTGCTTTTCTTCCATTTTTTACCTAAAGAATAGTCAGAGTTTAATATGTAAGCCTTCCAAAAATCTACATAAGAATCATTAGCTAACACCTGTAATTCTTGTTTCACAAATTCAGCATAAGTTAAACCGTCCTCTTCTATTTCAATGTTTAGATCAGAGCTGTAGGCAGTTATAAATTCATTTATGAGAGATGCATTACTCCATCCATCCGCTAACACATGATGCAAAGAAAAGTGAAGGTCAAACATATTATTTACAGAGCTTTTATTAACAATTAATCTAAAAAGCCCTGGCTTACTATAATCAAAATCAGTATTCCTTTCTTTTTCCAGCAAAATCCGATTATCTGCCTCTTCATAAACATAGTTTTCAATTATGATATTTTTATAAATTATACAATCATAGGAGGCATTAGATTCAACAAAAGCGGCTCTTAATAAAGCATGCTTTTTAACTAACTTATTCCACAACAATATGAATTTATCGTAATTAAATGGCAGCAAAATTTTACATGAATTAATGTCATGATATGTTCCATCTTTTCTGACATAGGCTTCAAATAACATACCGATTTGTAAAAGCCCCGCTGGATAAATATCATCAATTAAAGATAAGTCATATATTTTTCTATATGATTCAATATCTACCAAACTAAAAGGAACATATGATTCTGCTAATATTTTATTCTCAGCTATTAGTACACTATCTCCTTTAGAAAAGTTAGATTTCTGTATAAGAAGAGTTATGTTGCGGATATTTTTAGCAATAAAAACATCCCTAACTTTAAGGTCACAATTCAAACTTTCATTTAACTTAGCAACTATTCCAATAGCAATAATACTATCACCACCCAGTTCGAAAAAATTGTCCTCCATTCCCACTTGTTCATTGGTAATGCCCAATATTTCATAAAATATTTGCCTAATTTTAAACTCTAATTCATTTGCTGGAGCAACATATACATTTTTTTCAACATCTTCTGGATCTGGCAGTAAACTTATATCAATCTTACCATTTATTATGCGAGGGAATTTATCTAAAAACATATATTGTGCGGGTATCATATACGCAGGAATTTTATCCACCAGAAACTCTCTAATTTCAGTAGAAGTAGGTTTAAACTCACCAGCAATTACATAAGCAATCAAGTATCTGTTTACCTGGTTTTCCTTAAGTATTACTAGAGCATCATTGACATCGCCGTGCTGCCTAATAGTACTCTCTACCTCTCCTAACTCAATGCGATATCCATTCAGCTTAACTTGAGAATCACTTCTTCCTATGTACCTAATATTGCCATTACTTAAATAGCATGCCAAATCGCCAGTTTTATATATCCTCCCATTTACACCGTTTGCCCTTTCCTCGATACTTTGGTATGGATTTACTATAAATTTATCCGCAGTTAATTCCTGATTATTTAAATAACCTCGTGCTAGCCCAGCTCCACCTATATACAGTTCTCCAATAGCACCAATTGGAAGTAAGGATAGATCAGAAGATAATATGTAGGTTGTATAATTATTATAGTGACAACCAATATTTAAATATTGGTATTGGTCTAGTTTAATCCAAGCTATATTAGTGCCAACTGTGGCTTCAGTAGGGCCATATTCATCATATATATTCAATACATTAGTAATTTTGGCTGGATATATATGTTGTAAGCGTTCAAGTATATCTGGCCTTATTTTTTCTCCACCTAAAATTATTTTGTTCAGATAAAGCTCAGGCAGAAAATTAATTAGCATATCAAAATAACTAGGCACATGTTTGATAACATTGACTTGCTTATTCGCCAAATGATTTTTGTACTCAGTTAAATCTTGAATAGTTCCAGTATAGACGGCTATTTTAGCTCCAATACATAAAGCGGCTAAAGTAGTGGTAATAGTTAAGTCAAAGCTAACGCTTGTTGAAAAATCAACCACGTCATGAGCTGAAATTAAACCATAGGCTTTGATATTAGTAATATAATTTAATACCGAACCATGTTCAATCATAACTCCTTTTGGTCTGCCTGTGCTACCACTTGTATATATTATGTAAGCCAAATCCTGGCTGCTGGTCATGTCATTGATACCAGCATTAGAGTGGTAATCTGGTTTAGAAGTGGCATCCTTCCCTGACATAGGATCGTAATTCTCAATAGCTGTAATATCTATAATACTAATTTTATCTACACAATTTTCAGATAAACTTAGATTACCATCTACTTTACCTACCATGACCTTATCTACTATGTTTTGTAAGCGTATATAATATTTTGTACAACTCAGAATTACTTTAGCTCGAGTATCTTGCAAAATATATTCTACTCGCTCATCTGGATAAGATGAGTCAACAGGTACATAAGCACATCCGCTCTTAAGAATAGACAATAGAGCTATCAGGAAATATTCAGACCTATCCAAAAAAACTAACACTAGAGGGCTTTTTGCTAACTTGTCTTTATAATGTTCTATCAAAAAATATGCTAACTTGGTAGATTGTTGATTCAAATCCTTATAGGTAAAACTAATATCTTCACATATTATAGCTACGCTAGCAGGAGTATTTCTCGCCTGAATTTCAAATAAATTATGAATTGTAGTAAGCTCTAAACTAGATGCTACTGGTTGATTCCAGACATTAAGAATTTTATGCCTGTCCTGATCAGTCAACTCTAAAGGAAATAGCTTACCAATATTTAAATATTCTAGACTTAACTGTAAATATGTCATAAAATAATCTAAATGCTCCTGACTTACAAAATCATCATGAGCTATCAAAGATAAGGTAAATTGATCATTTCTAGTTTGATTTACATTTAATAAGCAAGGTATGCTTGTCCTTTCGTATGCCCCACTATGTTCCGCATCAAATTGCGCATCATCCAAAACATGAAAATTTATAAAATTAAAAGCAAATTCATACAAATCTTTTTTAAGTAATGACCTAATATAACCATACGGCAACCATCTATATTTTAATAATTCTATTTTATGCTTAAATATTTCTAATATATTATAATCATTATCTAGTTCATGGTTGATACAATAACTAAACGGCAAACTATTTAAAAACAGCCCAAATAATTCATCTCCCCCGGTTTTCTCAAGTCTGTTGTTTACTGATACACCAATAGTTATACTCTTTTGATTTAAAAGAAACATTAAAGTCTGCAAATAAGCATATAAAAACACACAATCAACACTCACATTATTTTTCTTAGCTATATTCAATAATCTTAAGGAATCAGAAGAGTTTAGATGGTAAATAGTCTGGCATATACCATTATCGAAAGTGTTTCCATCAAACTTCCACCGCGCTCGCACCAACTCGGTGTCATTATACTTCTGTACCCAATAATTAATATACTCTGAGTTACTTAAGGCTTCCTGCTCACGTTTGATATATTCGCCATAGAATAATTTGCTATCCGCAAATTGCTTGGGTAATTTTAACTGCTGATTATAAACGTAACTTTGAATAAAATCATTAATTAAACTTGCGATACTCCAACCATCAGCTACAGCATGATGAAATGACAAAATCAAATAAAATTTATCTGTCAAATCATTAATCATTAATCTGAATAAGCCTGGTTTGGTAAAATCAAAATCATTGACTATTTCCTGCTTGACTAAGTTCTCCGTAACTTCATTATAATAAACAATACACTCAGCCTCTAGTTCTTTAGCAATTACAACCTTCCATCCACTTTGCTGATCAAATATGAATTTGGCACGCAACATTTCATTTTTAAGAATCAAGTTATTCCATACTTGAAGGAATTTTGTCCGCTCAAACCTATGATTGAATTGATAAAAAAACACATCATGATAAGTACCGTGGCTACCTATGCTTGATTCTATCAGCATCCCCATCTGCAAATAGCTAGCAGGATAAATATCATCTATATATTTATAAATAGCGCTAACA
>JAUPUP010000136.1 GCA_030917485.1 Pseudomonadota bacterium | reverse complement strand
TGCTGCCTATGATTATAACTTCTACCCTGGCTAAGGGTGCGGTATTCATGTCGAGAAAAAAAGTTATTGTTAAACGTTTGGATGCTATTCAAAATTTTGGGGCAATGGATATTTTATGCACCCTTAGCCAGGGTAGAAGTTATAATCATAGGCAGCATTTCCGGAGTTAGGCCAACCGCAATCGATAAAGAAAACAATGCCGCCTGCAACCATTCATGCTTAGTAAAACCGTTGATTAACAATACAATCGGCGCCATAACCAACATAAAATAGATTAATAACCAACTAACTCGATTGATCCCTTTTTGAAAGGAAGTTTCTACATAATCTTGTTTAAGCACTTTATCTGCCAAAGAACCAAATAAAGTATTGCGACCAGTAGTTAAAACAATAGCAGTAGCAGTACCACTAACTACATTGGTACCCATAAAACCTATGCTTTCGAGTTCTAGAGTATCGGTTATAGATGATTTGAGCGGATAAGAAAATTTCTCCACCGGCAGCGATTCACCAGTTAAAGCAGCCTGTGATACAAATAAATCCTTAGATTGTAAAATACGCACATCAGCAGGCAGCATATCTCCTGCAGAAAGCACTAATATATCACCCGGGACTAATTCTTTAATCGGAATATCAATAACATTTATTCGAGATAAACTATTATTGCGTAACCCAAAATTGCTAGGATAATCACTATTAGCAGCATCGAGGTTATCACTATGGCGATATACAGTTGCCGTAGTACTTACCATATCTTTTAATTTATCTGCAGCATTATTTGATCTACGTTCCTGAACAAAACGCAGAACAGTTGAGATAATTACCATCATGCCTATTACAGTAGTCGCTTTTAAATCCCCGGTTAAATAAGAGATAAGCGCTAAAACACTTAATAATAAATTAAATGGATTTTTATAACATAGCCATATGTGGTAATACCAAGTCAGCTTCTTATCTTGTGCAACCTGATTAAATCCATATTTTTCACGTTTCTGTTCAACCTGTTCACTGCTTAGCCCCAACAGATGTGAATCTAACTCACTTAATAAATCCGCCTCAACTGCATAAGCTTTATTCAGTAAATTTTGCGTCAGGGATAGCGGCGCATCAGTTTGATGGATACGGTATGTTTCATCCAGTAGATTAGGATCGCCACTAAATTGGCGACGCCTAGTAAATTGATTATCAAAAAATCCAGCTATGCGCTCTTTTACTGCGTAAATAATACTCATTCGTGCCTCAGAACAATACCACATTCAAATACAAAATCACAAACCATAACATGAACTATAAAAGCAAATCTTATCCTTAGGACGCGTCCTTAGAGTATGTCCTCAGAACGTGTCCTTAAATATCACGTATTGTAACCTATATTTAGCTAGACTTTTCGCTAATTTTAATTGCAATGCACTATCACTATTTATTAGTTTAAAATTACTCGCGTCATCTACCGCACAAGTAATTATGTTATCAATCTTTTATAATTGTACTTGATTAATAAAAATGTTGTAAAATTTAACCTCACTTATTTTGAGTCTTCATGGGAGCATTAAATACATGAATCAAATTATTAATCAAGAAATTATTAAACAAATTCAGCCGAATTATAACGATATTCCACTTGCAATTTTCTTGTTGGGAACAAATGGTAGCGGTAAAAGTTCATTACGCAATTATTTAAATTTAAGTAATATCCAAACCAATATAGATCCTGACGTACTAAATAGAATTTATGCGATAAGATACCCACACACCTATCAAATAGAATCGGCTCGCCAAGCACTGAAAATGTACGATAATGCCCTATTCAATAGTTTAAATATTTGTTTAGAAAGCACCTTGTCTGGACGCGGTACTATACAAAGAATCATCAAAGCTCAAGAGATGGGGTATTTTACCATAGCCTATTACATTGGACTAAATAGCATTGAATTAAACTTGGAACGTATTAAAATACGTGCAGCATCTGGAGGGCACAATATAGCAGAATCAGTTGTTAGACGGCGCTATTATGAATCAGTCAACAATCTTATTTTTATAAAAAATCATTTTAATCTACTTCACATATTGGATAACAGTGATCAATATTTTCGTTTGCAATATAGCATATCACTACACAACACCGTAAAACATTGCCAAACGCCAGAAACTTGGGCAAATAAATTAATGCAACAGCTTTAGGATTTATTCATAAATTTGAATTTTTCATCTCTAAATTAAATTTTAAAATCCTTAGCATTCGGCATGAATGTAGTAAAATCTATACCTAATTAGTAAAACGTTGTATTTTATTGAGTTAACGCTGTTTAGCTTAAGCTATTTAGTTTAAACCCAAAAACATTTTTAGCAAATTCAGCAATTGGCGCAATTGATGTAAGCAAATTATTGATGCAAAATAAGTACCCGTCTAAGAGTTAAAAGTTAAGAAATAGACTTTAAGGAATAGCAACATGCAGTTACCCCAAACGATAATTAATCAAGTTAAACAAAATCTGGATAAGCGTAAAATATTAGTTGTGGGTGATGTTATGCTAGATCGTTACTGGTTTAGTGAAGTTGAGCGTATATCCCCAGAAGCTCCTGTGCCAATTGCTAAAATAAATAAAACCGAAGATCGCCCAGGCGGAGCAGCCAATGTGGCAAGAAATATTGCGAGCATGGGTGGCTGCGTTACCTTATTATCTGTAGTGGGCAATGATGGCGCTGCAAAAGATTTACAAAACTGTTTAACGCAACACGCAGTAAATTCAATTTTAAAAATTGATGAAACCATTAGTACTATAGTCAAGTTAAGAGTTTTGGCACGTAATCAGCAATTAATTCGCATAGATTTTGAAGAAAAACCATCGCATGAAATTCTAGCCGAAATTCTTGATACTTATACAGAAATTATTGATAATTACGATTTGGTCATTTTATCTGATTATGGCAAAGGCGGGCTATACCACACAACTAAGATGATAGAAATTGCTAAACATAACCACAAACCAATTATAGTTGATCCGAAAGGAAACAATTATTCTAAATATACCGGGGCCACCATCATAACTCCTAACCGCCAAGAATTACGAGATGCAGTTGGAGAATGGGAAAATGAAGATGAATTAGTAGCCAAAGCAGTTAAATTAAAAACACAGTTAGAGCTGGAGTATCTTCTAGTAACACGAAGTGAAGAGGGCATGACCTTATTTAATAACAACAATATAAAATACTACCCAACCATAGCCCAAGAGGTTTATGATGTATCCGGCGCTGGAGATACAGTAATTGCCACTTTAGGATTAATGCTTGCAAATAGAATCTCAATTGAAGATTCGGTACTGATTGCCAATATTGCAGCAGGAATTGTAGTTGGTAAAATAGGCACAGCAACTTTAACCAAAGAAGAGCTGCTGCAACAAATAATAGCTGTATGTGCACAACACAGTCCAGGATTGAAAGATAAAAAGTAATGAATATGTTGATAAAACTAAACCTACTACTATCAAATCCAATAATTCAAACTTACTCTCATGCCCCATTGAACAGTCCGATTTTAAATGAATGCTTGGGACTCAACTTAACAATACCTAGTATAGTTGACATACCATTCTTGTTTAGTTGTTTTGCGCTGTCTATTGATGGTAAATTATGCTACCGAAATAACCCCAGCGGGTTTAGTATTGCGTCCTCCAACCATCACGCAACTGATACTGAAAGAAAAGCTGATCTACAAACTTTAATGATAGCCCGAAGTATGAGCAATGCTGTAATTTTAGGTTCAGATTCATTACATTCGGAAAAGAAAACTTATATTTCAGAAATCACCATTCCCGAACTAAGCAACCTCAGAACTAGCAATAAAAGTTTAAGCAAGAACTTATGGAATATATTAATTTGTCGTAATCTAAGTAAAATTGATGGATCATACAGTCTATTCAATGATACAAAAACCCCACTAATAATATGTTGTTTTAATCAAGTCAATAGTATTCCAGATAATTTGAGTAATCTAGATAATTTTGATATATTTAAGGTGTTAAAATTATCCAATCTGCACAGTATTAAGCAACTAGGGCTAAAAAATATTCTTGAAGTAGATGTAGGTACAAAAAAAATGTTTCAAATATTTAAACAGATCGGATTTAATATCATATTAAATGAATCTCCGTTTTTTCATCACTTGCTATTAGAAAAAAAACTCTTGCATGAGATATGGCTAAATTATGCATGTTCATATATTGGCGGCAACATTAACAGTCTTGGCTATAAACAAAACTCATTCTCAACTGTTGACCACCCTGATACCGAGATTTTGACGCTTCATCACTTAAATTATAATTTTCTCTATTCTAGACAACGCGTATTAAATTCAACCCACCACCCACGCCACGTAACTCTATTGGAGTAATAATTTAAAGAACTTCAATAGGATTGAGATGCAAGTTATTTTCTGCATTGTGGATATTCTGGTGAATCATCTAAATTTCTAAACCATTTTCCAATAGTATCATTTAAACTAAACTTATATTTGGGATCATCTGCCAATTGTAATATAACTACTGAAGTAAATGATTTGGAAGTGCTACCAATTTGAAATAAACTATTTGTATCAATCAATACAGCACTATCAGATTCAATAGTTCCTGCCACTCCACTAACTTGATTATTGCCACATCTAACTGTAGCTGAAATTGCAGAAAAATAATTATTTTTAGCATAACTTTCTACAAAATCATTTAAAATATTACTTAACTCTGGTGATTCATTGGCTGGATTGTTTATGAAAAAGCTAGAATTATTT
>JAUPUP010000135.1 GCA_030917485.1 Pseudomonadota bacterium | reverse complement strand
TGCTGCCTATGATTATAACTTCTACCCTGGCTAAGGGTGCGGTATTCATGTCGAGAAAAAAAGTTATTGTTAAACGTTTGGATGCTATTC
Source organism: Pseudomonadota bacterium (assembly GCA_030917485.1). Lineage (GTDB taxonomy): Bacteria > Pseudomonadota > Gammaproteobacteria > Burkholderiales > UBA11063 > Aquella. Next base: position 8,424 of record JAUPUP010000135.1, on the reverse strand, counting down.
AAAATTTTGGGGCAATGGATATTTTATGCACTGATAAAACAGGTACTTTAACTCAAGATAAAATTTGCTTAGAAAAGCATACTGATATTTTTGGTGACGATTATGATGAAGTATTAGAGTATGCGTATTTAAATAGTTATTATCAGACTGGCTTAAAAAATTTGCTGGATATCGCTGTATTAGATAGAGCAAATTTTGGGGATATTCCCGAGTTATTAGAAAAAATTAAAAAAGTAGATGAAGTACCGTTTGATTTCGAACGTAAAAGAATGTCGGTGGTAGTTACAGATAACGATACCCAGCATACGCTAATTTGTAAGGGTGCGGTTGAGGAAGTGCTGCAGCATTGCAGTGGAGCCTACCACGATAATGATATTTTACCGCTTACTGAAGAGCTGCTGGATAAATTACACGCTGTTACCGCCCAGTTAAATGCTGATGGATTGCGTGTGGTGGCAGTCGCAGTTAAACATTATACAGATATGAAAGATAGTTATTCTGTTAAAGATGAATACAATATGCTTTTGGTTGGCTACATTGCTTTTCTAGATCCTCCCAAAGAGACAACTGCTCCGGCTATTGCGGCACTCAGGGCTCACGGAGTTACGGTTAAGATTCTGACTGGTGATAATGAATTGGTTACGGCTAAGGTATGCCGTGAGGTTGGGCTTAATGTTGAGGGTATGCTGCTTGGTTCTGAAATTGACAAATTATCCGATGATGAATTAGCCAGAATGGCAGCGGATACCACGGTATTTGCTAAATTAACTCCGTACCATAAAGAGCGTATTGTTAAGGTGCTGCATGACAATGGTCATGTGGTAGGTTTTATGGGCGACGGAATCAATGATGCCCCGGCGCTGCGCGCTGCGGATATCGGTATTTCAGTGGATAGTGCAGTAGATATTGCGAAAGAGGCGGCAGATATTATTTTATTAGAAAAAAGTTTGTTGGTGCTAGAGCATGGGGTTGAGGAGGGACGTAAGACTTTTGCCAATATGCTTAAATATATTAAAATGACTGCTAGTTCTAATTTTGGTAATGTATTTAGCGTATTAATTGCCTCGGCATTTCTACCCTTTGAGCCAATGCTGCCAATTCATTTGTTAATCCAGAATTTATTATATGATATTTCACAAATAGTAATTCCGTTTGATAATGTTGATGCTGAATTTTTAGTGAAACCGCAGCGCTTCAATCCCAAGGATTTACGTACTTTTATGATTTTTTTTGGTCCGTTGAGTTCAATCTTTGATGTTATTACTTTCCTTCTTTTATGGTATGTATATAAGGCAAATAGTATTGCTCATGCAACCTTATTTCAGTCTGGATGGTTTATTGAGGGACTCGTAACTCAAATATTAATTGTACATATGATTAGAACCAGAAAAATCCCATTCTTGCAAAGTATGCCGGGTATGCCGCTAATTATAATGACTGTTATAATTGTTTGTATCGGTATTGCCTTTCCAATGAGTTTTATTGGCGGTTATGTAAAAATGACTGCTTTGCCATTATCATATTTTGCATGGATTATTGCGATAGTTTTAAGTTATATGGCGTTGGTGCAAGTAATGAAGGGCGTGTATGCCAAATTATTTGGTTGGCAATAAAATATTTTTGGGCTTTTAATTTTAGAAAATTATATAAAGAATGGCGAGGATAATATGTTAGGCGCATTAGATATGTTTGCGATTGGAATTGGTCCGTCTAGTTCCCATACAATTGGTCCGATGAAGGCGGCCTTACAGTTTGTAAAGTTATTAGCCGCAAAATCTGTATTAACTCAAGTTGTGCGGATAGAAGTAAATTTATATGGTTCACTGGCTTTAACTGGTGAGGGGCATGGAACTATTTTAGCGGTTATTAATGGTTTATGTGGTGAATCGCCGAGTAAAATTGAATCTGAAGTTTTTTTGGCGAAGATGGATTTAGTTAAGCAGCAGCAAGTGCTTAACTTATTAGGGCAGCATCAAATAACATTTAATTTAGAACAAGATATTTTATTGCATAAACAGGAATTTTTGCCGGAGCATGCCAATGGAATGAGGTTTATTGCTCATATTGGCAATGAAGGTGGCATGGAGAGTATTGATTTCGTGGTTAACCATTCGCTTGGTAATAATTTTACTGATGACAGTAGCGATAGTAACAAAATAGTGGCTGGTAAATTTAGCCGGGAATACTTCTCAATTGGCGGGGGATTTATTGTTGATAAGGAGCAAATAACTCATTTGGGTGAAATGGTGGATGATAGTTTAGCGCCGCCGCCATATCCGTTTGAGACTGCAGATGAATTATTCGGATTGTGTGAACAACACGGGCTTAGCGTTGCTCAGCTAGTCACACAAAATGAATTAATCCGAAAAAGCGATGCCGATGTACGGGATGAGTGTCTGCAAATTGTGGAAGTAATGCGCGCCTCAGTTCAGCATGGAATTATCAATGAAGGGGTGCTGCCAGGAGGGCTAAATGTACGCCGTCGTGCACCAGGTTTATATAGCAAGCTTAATGTTCCGCATGTTGCAGAATCAGCACATGACCAACGCTTATTAGCAATGGCTTTTGCCATAGGAGTGAATGAAGAAAATGCCGCTTTTGGTCGGGTAGTAACTGCGCCGACTAATGGTTCTGCTGGGACTATACCTGGAGTTTTAGAATATTATGTGCGTTACGGTAGCGGAGTTACTCAAGATAAATTAGTTGATTTTATTTTAACTGCTGGGGCTATAGGGATGTTATATAAACTTAGGGCTTCAATTTCAGCGGCGGAGGTTGGCTGTCAAGGTGAAATAGGCGTCGCTTGCTCTATGGCTGCTGCTGCATTAACAGCAGTGATGGGGGGCAGTTTGATCCAAATAGCCAAAGCTGCTGAGATTGCAATGGAACATAGTTTAGGCATGACGTGTGATCCAATTGGCGGTCTGGTACAGGTTCCATGTATTGAGCGTAATGGTGTGGCAGCAAGTCGGGCAATAGATATAGCCAGGTTGGCTTTATTGGAAGATACACCAGGAATAGTCAGCCTAGATGATGTGATAAAGACCATGATGCAGACTGGTAAAGATATGGGAGTGCGCTATAAAGAGACTGCATTAGGGGGTTTAGCGGTTAATGTAGTTAATTGTTGAAATAAGCAACTATTAACTTTAACATTAACAATACAAAAGAACGTAGTTTACACAGGTTTTTTGGCATTAAATGCTGTTACCCGCTGCATATGCGGATGCCCACGCCCACTGCAAATTATACCCTCCTAACCATCCAGTTACATCTACAACTTCGCCGATAAAAAATAGTCCTTCAATATTTTTAGCTGCCATAGTTTTTGAAGAAAGTAATTGTGTATTTACGCCCCCTTTAGTAACTTCAGCTTTTTTATAACCAAGTGTTCCGGAAGGCTTTATGATTAGACTATGGATGAAATTACTGATTTTACTGATTTCTTTTTTAGATAATTGGTTTAGTGATTTATTGATTTGTAACATTTGACAGATGCTGGCAGATAACCGTTCAGAAAAAAACTCACGCAAAAAATTACTCAATAATTTATTGGAGTGCAGGTTGCTGCTATGTAATCTATCCTTGTGTAACTCATTGCTATCCAGTCTTGTGTGAGGAAGCATGTCGATAGTTATACTATCTCCTGAGTTCCAGTAGGATGATATTTGCAGTATCGCCGGCCCGCTAAGTCCGCGGTGTGTAAGCAAGGAGTTCTCCTGAAAATTTATATTATTAACTGATACACTGCTAAAAAATGAGGTGCCGGCCATGGTTGCAAACATACTTAGGATATCAGATTCCAAAGTTAGCGGAACTAATGCTGGTTTAGGCGGTATAACGGGTATTCCAAATTGTCTGGCTATATTATACCCAAACCCAGTTGCACCAATTTGAGGTATGGATAAGCCACCAGTTGCAATTATTAAAGTTTCAGCATAAAAATCTCCGGCGGTCGTACTTAACCTAAACCCAGATGAAGTTTGTTCAACATTGTTAACTGTAACCCCCATACTGCGCTTGACATGCTTGCTGGTACATAAAAAATCCAGTAGATTAATAATATCTTCGGATTTATTATTACAAAACAATTGCCCTAAAGTTTTTTCATGATAAGGAATATTGTATTTATTCAGCAATTCGCAAAAATGTTGCGGGGTATAACGTGAAAGTGCAGAAATGCAAAAATGTGGATTTTCTGAAATATAACATTCAGGTTTGGTATACAGATTAGTAAAATTACAGCGCCCACCTCCAGAAATACGAATTTTTTCAGCTAGTTTATGACTATGATCGAGCAGGGCAACTTTTTTATTGTGTCCGGCTATGGTATATGCACACATGAGACCGGCTGCACCGGCTCCAATAATTATTGAGTCATACTTATTCATTATAATTGATGATAGTAAATAGGAATAAGGTATTTATTCTTAATGAATCTGTCCAATTTTATAGCTCACAGGTTAAGTACTGCAATTAAATAAATTATAAAGCAGCTTTTGATTGTTAATTCATGGCTTTATACCGTGATTAATCCCCAGCTCATTTAGTTGAGCATCATCTACATAGTTTGGAGCATTAGTAAGCAGACACTGTCCGGTTGTGGTCTTAGGCAGTGCGATCACATCCCTGATTGAATCTGCCTTACACATTATTGCTGCGACGCGGTCTAAGCCAAAGGCTATGCCACCGTGTGGAGGCGCACCAAACTGTAGGTTATCTAATAAATAACCAAACTTTTGTTTTGCTTCATCAGGCGTTAAATTCATTGCTGCAAATACTTTTGCTTGAATGTCTGCTTTATGTATTCTAACTGATCCGCCACCAATTTCAGAACCATTTAATACCATATCATATGCTTTAGCCAAGCATACTGCAGGGTTTGAATTTAATAATTCCACGTGTTCGTCTTTAGGCGCAGTAAACGCATGATGTGCTGGGGCATAGTGGCGAGTATTTTCATCATACTCAAACATAGGAAAATCTATTACCCACAGTGGCGCCCATTCTTGGTTATTGAGCAGGTTTTTTTCATAGCCAAGCTTTAAGCGTAACGCTCCAAGTGCTTCATTAACCACTTTAGCTTTATCTGCAATAATTAAAACTGTACTGCCATTAGATGCTCCACATAATTCCAAAATAGAGGTTAATTCATTAGTATTTAAAAATTTTACAATTGGCGACTGTAAGCCTTCTTCATTAGGTTTGCTAATATCATTAACTTTAATATAGGCTAAACCTTTAGCGCCGTATATGCCGACAAATTTCGTTAATTCATCAATTTCTTTTCTAGACAACGTAACATTATTCGGTAGAGTTAGCGCAGCAATTCTACCTTGTCCATTTTCAAGATTAGCTGCATGGTTAAATACCTTAAACCCGCAGTTTTTCATTGGTGTGGTAAGGTCGACAAATTTTAATGGGATACGTAAGTCTGGTTTATCTGAACCATAGTAATACATTGCGTCTGTATAGGTCATTACTGGAAATTGTGGCAGTTCTACGTTAAGCAATTGTTTAAAGACGTGACGCAGCATGTTTTCATTAATGTTTCTAATTTCTTCTTCATCTAAAAATGAAGTCTCAATATCCACTTGAGTAAATTCAGGTTGACGGTCTGCTCTTAATTCTTCATCGCGAAAACAGCGGATTATTTGATAATAACGATCAAATCCAGCCACCATAAATAGCTGTTTAAATATTTGTGGCGATTGTGGTAGAGCATAAAATTTGCCCTTATGCATCCGCGAAGGCACCAGAAAATCTCTAGCTCCGCCAGGAGTAGATAAGGTTAAAAAAGGCGTTTCAATATCAATAAAACCACTTTCATCTAGAAAGTTACGCATGGTTTTGGCTATTTGATAACGCAGGCGAAGATTTTTTTGCATTTTTTGACTGCGTAAATCAATTATTCTATGCGTCATGCGATTAGTTTCACTGGTAGTTGGGTCATCTACCAGAATTGGCAGTGGCGCTGCCGAATTTAGAATTATAACTGATTGGGCAACTACCTCTATCAATCCCGTTTTTAGTTCATGGTTGGGATTGGGTCGGGTGCGGACTAAACCATGCACTTCAACTACGTATTCATGTTTTAGTTCAAGAGCTGTATTAAAGCATGGACTGTCTGGATTTACTATAATTTGGAGCAGACCCTCACGATCACGTAGATCAAAGAAAATGAGCCCGCCTAAATCACGGCGGCGGTGCACCCAACCTTTAACGATTATTTGCTTATCAATATATGTCTGATCAATTAATCCGCAGTATTCAGTTCTTTGCATGAGTAATAACGCCCTGTAATAAAAAGTTATTGCACTACCGCAATTATATCATTTTAAGTCATGTTTTTTAATATTTATAACTTCAACTGATAAAAAGCTGAGAATTGATAAAAGTTTTGGCTTTTTACTATGGTATAATAATGTATGGTTTGTGGGACATTTGCTTTAATACATTGAAATTTTGTAATTTATAATTTGCGATCATTGCAAGCTCGTTGTAATAAAACTTGATAAGTGTAAATTAATAAAGTTTCTTTTGGTATTGAAGACTTTTAAGTAAGGAAGATTATAAATATAATGGGTAAATTTAAAAAACTTATAAGTATATGCAGTTTGTTAGCGTTGTTAGTTGCTGTTGGTGGATGTAATGCCGGTGATGACAGCACTTCGACCAATCAGTCAATAAGCGCCGAGGTTACGAGTGGAAACTGTACGAATATGGTTCAGGATAGTACCTGTGAAATTACTATCACGTATAATACTAATGGTGGGTCAGACTTATCGCTCGAAGCTATACCGAATCCGCTGCCTAGTAGTTTTGGAAATTATAGTAGTACTTTTTATACAACATTTGGGGATTGTCAAAATACAGTGGGTATTACTAGTGGCGAAGTTACGTGTCAGCCTGTAGTGATAACTTATTCGAGTAATGGTGGAACTGATATAGGTTTACAATTTAAACTAGGTGATGCAACCTCAAATTCAATCCCAGTTTCTGGAGACTAATAAGAATAGGTTATAGTTTAATTTATTTGCAAACTTCTGCAAATTTCTGCTTATTCGTTCGTTAAAATTATAGCCCTAAAAAAATAGAAAGTCCTGGTTACCTAGTGATCAGGGCTTTCTGATTTCTCGTTTATTGCACCCATAGCTCAGTTGGATAGAGTGTCAGTTTCCGAAACTGAAGGTCACAGGTTCGATCCCTGTTGGGTGCACCAACACCTATTTTATTGTTGGTGGGGATTTGCGTTTCGATTGTGGTTAGTTTCGGGGGTATTACTAGGTATTCTACTATAATTGATTATATCAATTTCGTATCTAGGATGATCGTCTTTAATGTACGTAAAAGTCAAAATGCGTTTCGAGGTGGGTTTACTCTCAGTGGGGTGATTTCCTTTAATGGTAAGCTTGGCTTTTTCTTTATTTATGATGGTTGCCTTGGCAGTACTTGGTGTGTTGTTTATTAGAGCTTCTGGGTCGATGAGATTATATCTTTCTTTTGTTATTATGTTAGTGGCTAAATTGTCTGCTATGATAGCCAAATCGTCTTCTGTTTTGGAAGTATCCATAGATTTCAATAAGAACTTGACCGTTCTGCTAATATAAGCATGGCACGTATTATCTATGCGAGATGTGGGGGAGATGAATTGTTCGGCTTCATATTTTACAATGCTAGCCATAACATTTATATGCCATCTTTGGAATTCATCTTCATTTCTAAATGTTTTTTTATAGAGTTGCTTGCTATTGCCTTGTATTGTTAAATTCAGTTGGTCTAATTTTATAGATATATTCTTGCTATTAAATAAAATATTGCTTTCTGTGGATGGTTGATTTTTCAGTTTGCTTAATGAAACATCGTTAAAAATTTTGAATAAATTGTAATCATCCTGCGTAATTTCCTTGTGATCGTACGCTTTTACTAATAAAATTGCTATAATTTCAGCAATTTTTTGTATGAAGCTGTGTGAGGTTGATTCAGTGTTTTTAAGTTTAATTGCTAATATATGTGATAGTGTAACTGGTTGTTTTGTTCCAACTTGAATAGATTGTGTCATTGTATTGTCCTATAATTATACTAAGTGTTAATGCATTGTATTCCGTTATTATATTTATACTCTAATTTATGTTCAAGTATAAATTTTGGCTATTAAGAATTGTTTATAAATGTAAGTGGTTTTTTTGAAGGATTTAACATTTATGAGTATATTGAATTTATATGCGCTCTAAGAACAGTAGTTATGTAAAATACTGAAAACCTAATAAAAACATAGTGCTTTATCCGTATTTATTACGTGTGTTGTTAATTGATTAAATTTTGGTCTTGACAAATGAGGTCACTATAGTTTTTTTGTAATAATGTTATAACCTGTTAAAAGTTAAGGAATGCTTTAATGATTAATTATAAAATTACTCCTAA
>JAUPUP010000134.1 GCA_030917485.1 Pseudomonadota bacterium | reverse complement strand
GCTTGCCCCCGTGATGGATAGCGATGCACTAATACGGCAGCGGACGTTCACGAAGTGAAAATTTTCCGTAAAACCACGTTGCTTGCGGCGTGGATAGGAAAATTTAGGTCGCTGCATTTATTTTAATAATTTCTGGCGACTAATGCAAAACATGATATAGTTATAATGTAAAATATGTTATAAATGGCATGTGAAGTAGATTTACGGTAGGTAATATTTTTTGGGATGTCTATGAAAGATATATTTAGCCAATGAAGAAAACCCGTATGAATATCCAATTAAAGAGCAAAATATTTATCATATTTTACAATTTTTAGTGAGAGATGGGTACATTAAACGGATAGAAAAAGGTAAATACAGTATTATTGATCCAATGCTCGCCCGAATAATTAAATTCTTATAACCATAGTTCAACAACATGATATCGCTAATTCAACAATACAACAGGTGGTTATAGCAAATAACTTATAATAAACTAACTGCAGTTTTTACTTGTCTTGCTGCAATTACTGCCCATTTTTCTCCAGATGGGCAATTTCGGTTAAATGCTAATGGACTAGTATGTGGAGATGGGACAATATGTTGCACATATTGTAGAACTGGTTTAATTTCAGGATGAGCACAATTGATGTAATTTTTAGCTGCCCAACTATCTCGTCGCCAGCCCTCGCTAAGTATTGAATAAAGTGAACCTTTGCCACAAAATATTGAGGTTGGGGTACCCCCAATGGTTAAGATTACTTTTGGTTGAGTATTTATAATTACTTCAGCTAAATAGGGTAGGCATGCATTAATTTCATTCGTGGTGGGTTTACGATTTTGCGGCGGGCGGCAGCGACAAATATTGGCTCTACCATAATCGTTGCGGCTAATTTTGTGTGCAGATAATAATTTATCTAGAGTTTTCCCAGCAGTTCCCACAAACCCTTCTCCAGCTATATCCTCATCACGACCAGGAGCTTCGCCAATGGCTAATAAGCCCCCAATATGGCAGGGTGTCGGGTACACAATTTGAGTTCTACAATTAACAAAATCTGTACATTTAACGCAATCATTTTTCACCATTTCTAAAATTCCATAAACGAATTAATCCGATACTTTAGTTGCCTCTACACCATGTATGTACGTATCCTGGTGACAAGAACGTTATGCTATCACAATACTCCGTACAAAAAATATAATCATCTTCTATTTTAATTTCGTGCCAATTTTACGTTGATTATTTAATTATGAAAGTAACCGCATAAATTTAACCATAGATAATTATAACACGTCTATATGTGTACCAATTCTTTAGATAAAATAAGCATTGATAATTAATTGATATTTAATTATAATGTGGACTATTATAAGTAAATAATTTATAAATTTGTCAAATTTATAAATCTAAAGCGGAGCTATATATCATGAATGTTTATCTTCAATCTACCAATGGCACACTAAGAAAGCCATTAACTGATGCAAATTTACCTGAGTCTGCACAAACCCAAAAAATTTTACGTGAAATTAAAGATTATATATTAAAAAAATATTCTAATACCAGTGATAAAAATAATAATTTTATGACAATTGCTAAAAATATTATAGTGCAACTACAAATAATTGTGGACAGTGATTCTACAAATTTATTAAATTCATATTTTAATATTGGTTGTGCTATAAATGAGCAATCTTGTGGCTTTAAAGCAAATAATACTTTACAAAATATAAATTGTTCAACAACCTTAGAAAATGTTCATGATGATGACATTAATGAAATAAAGTTATTATATGTTCAATTAAACCAAATAAATAAAGCTGAGATAATAAAAAATCTTGAAAAGTGGGTCGACACAAAAAGTAATTCATTGTTTAACCAATCTGCTGGAGTTGATACACAAAATAGGTATATAGAAACTCATATTAATCAAGTGAAATGTTCGGGTAGAAGTATTGAACAAATCAAAGACTCAAATGGCAATACTAAAGTTTGGTTATATAACTCTAGATTTGGAAGTGATGCAATAAATAATAATGGTGAAGCTGAGTGTGTAGATAAAACGAAAATTGTGTGTAGACACCTTGCTTTTTGGTTTTTGTGGAATGATACTATTCATCATGATATTTTATCATCCCTGGATAACCCCCCCCCAACAGTGGACTCATTATATTATAATGACTATGACAAGCTCGGTTGCAATAATAAATTCAATCATTTATCTTCAGCATTTCTCGAAGAGTTGGGTTTCTCGCTATATAAAAAATGTAAAGATATGCAGCCCGGGGATGAGATACGCTTAATACTTTCTAGTGAAACCCATGATATGGCAGTTAAGTGTCGCTATAAGGCAATTGGATATCTTACATTAAAGTTTTATGACCCTAATAAAACAGAAATGCATACCCGGGCAATCATGGGTAAGCCAGAAGATTTACAATACTTAAAAATTGGAAATTTATTATCTCCATTAGAGAGTGAGTTTTATTTTCCAAAATTTAAAACATTTTTATTAGCCACACACGATAGAAATATAAATCAAGATAAAAAATTTGATTTTCCTAATTTAGAACAAAATGCTAATTTTAGCAGTTATTTGCTAGTTTTCTGCCGTGCATTACAATTCGGGGCTGTAGAATTTGTAAATAATTTCATTGAACTTGTACTTAATTCTAATTTGAATGATATTGATAAAGTTGCTTTACTGAGTGCAATAAATGATGAAGGTAACCCTGGACTACTTGTGGCATTACACAATGGTCATGCTGAAGCGGTCAAGGTTTTCATTGATGCTGTACTTGAATCTGCTTTGAATGATACTGATAAAGTAACTCTACTAGGTGCAATAGGGGCTGATGGTGTACCTGGATTGAGTATGGCATTACAATATGGTTATGCTGAAACGGTCAAGGTTTTCATTGATGCTGTACTTGAATCTGCTTTGAATGATACTAATAAAGTAACTCTACTAAGTGCAATGGGGCCTGATGGTATATCTGGACTAATTGTGGCATTATACTGTGATCATGTCG
>JAUPUP010000133.1 GCA_030917485.1 Pseudomonadota bacterium | reverse complement strand
TATGATAACGGCAATAGTTTTGTTCCATTTAATTCCAATGATGGTTACGGTTCGAATGTATTAGATGTTTTTGCTAACCAAAATGATGTGCTAGTTGGTACTAATAAAGGGATTGGAGTTTACATAGAATAGATATTTAACAACGTGCTAGAAGAAGTCCCCCACTGATTAACGGAGCGAAGCGATTTCTTATGCTGCTAATAGCTTGAAACTGAAATTGATGCCTCATTTTCGGCGCTAGTTATTGCTTTATTCAGATATAATAACTTCTGTGTAAGATATTATATTTTTGTAAGGTTAAGCATATAATGTTAATACTAGATAATAAAGAAAAATACTATCAGGCGCTTCTATCCAAAGATACTGAGTATGATGGTGTTTTCTATGTTGGTGTTAAAACTACCGGTATATTTTGTCGTCCAACTTGTGGAGCAAGAAAACCTAAATTGGACAATTGCGAATTTTTTAAAACAGCAGAAGAAGCGCTATTAGCCTCATACCGACCTTGTAAACGTTGCCAGCCACTTTTACCACCCAACCAAGAATCAGCATTGATTAAAAAATTAATTGATGCTGTTGAAAATAATCCGGAAAAGCGCTGGCAGAACATAGATTTTAAAGGGTTGCAAATTGATTCATCAACTATTAGGCGACAATTTCAAAAAAGGTTTGGTATGACTTTTGTTGAATATGCAAGAGCAAGAAGGATGGGAATAGCTATGAAACAAATACGTGGTGGTGAAGCTGTAATAGATGCTCAAATTTCCTCTGGCTATGAATCAAGTAGCGGTTTTAGAGACGCATTCTCACGTATTATGGGAGCTCCTCCAATAAAATCTGGCACATGTAATGTCTTAAAAGCGATTTGGATTGATACGCCGATAGGTCCCATGATTGCAGTTGGCAATGATGAAATGCTGTTTTTATTAGAATTTGTTGACCGTCGCGGGCTAGAAAGGGAGATAGAACGTTTAAGAACAAGGGCAAAGGCAGCAATTATTCCCGGACAAACGGCAGCAACATCCTCAATTAAAACTGAATTGGAGCATTATTTTGGTGGTAGACTGTCTGATTTTAAAACTCCAGTATTCTTACTCGGTTCGGATTTTCAGAAAATGGTATGGAATGAGTTAATAAAAATTCCCCCCAGCGAAACTCGTTCTTATCTCGATATTGCTAAAATGGTAGGCAGACCAAAAGCATATAGGGCAGTAGCTAATGCTAATGGGGACAACCAACTTGCGATTATTATTCCTTGTCATCGAGTTATCAACGCCTCAGGTGAGTTAGGCGGATATGGTGGAGGTATTTCACGTAAACAATGGCTTCTCAATCATGAATTAGAAAAATATGGGCATTTACCCATCCTGCACGGATGTTCGTAGAATTAATATATTAAACTTATCTAAAACATCAAATTAACAATATCAATAAGTTGTAGCTATTTTTGATTGTATGATTTTGTAAATAGTGATTTCTATGAACAACCATGAAATACCACCCATAATAGTAATACAGTTATATTAATCCATTGTTATAATGGTTTTTTGCATGACATTAAAAATATTCTTCATATAACTGTTGAAGTGGTAAGATTCGTGCAGATATAAAAGCAATTAGAGTTAAGCTCATAAATACAGTCAGAACTAAAATATTTTCGACATTTAGATATGGTTTAGATTTAATCTAACATGGTTTATTTAATAAAAACAGTAAATTAATACTGCAATTATGAAATTTTTTGTAAATGGAGTTCTCGAAAATATACCAGGAATGTTTTCTAATTTATGTTAAATGTTCTAAATACTCTATTAAAATTTCCGGTATTAAGATTAAAAATAATGACTTAATACCAAGCACTAACAAATTCAAATTTAATTAACTTTTTATTTGTGTTCACACATAATTAATAAAAAAGGCAATTGTATGTCATTAGAAGTAAGGAGTAAACAATTTAGCAACACCAATCTAACTAAGGATTTGTTTGCTAAACCAGCCAACCTATTGAATACAGATTTTATATTCAACATTGATCGACAAACACAGGATGATACGCTTAGTCCAATGTCAGTTGCAGTTACCGACCACCGCAATGTAGATAGCGCCTTTCTCAAACTCAAAAGCGCCATACAAAAAATCAGTTCTGCAGGATTGAGCAAACTAGATAATGAAAATATTAACTTTGGTTCATACAATGCTAAAAAGATACATTTTATCAATGCAGTTCTTGTTGGACTAAACCACATAGTTATAAGTACCAATCCAAATGCGGACGATATAAATAGACTAGTCGATGATTTTACTCACAATCCAAGCTATTTGCCTGACCTACAAATAGCTTGTACATATCTGCTGGAAGATAGAGCAATACATCAGGGCGGTGAAGATTTTCACAAGTTTATATACATGGCTTCAGTTGCCTTTAAAACAATTGAAAGCTTGGCTAAGTTAAAGCATGCTGCTGGTGGCAACTTTACTAATGATGAAATTAGTGCTATTACTATGGGTAGAGGAGCTAAGATAAAAAACATATGTGATAAATTTAAAACAGAAATCAATAACTACTCTAATTCACGCAGTAAATACGGCTTCAAAGCAGCAGCATACGGTGCATTAATCGGCGCTATTAGTAGTGGTGGAGTGGTAGCTGGGGGAGTTGCTGGCCTCTCTTTTATGGCTGGCACTTTTGCTAGCTTACAAAGCATGGCCGCTGCACTTCTTACTGCATTAGGTATCGCTGCGGTGGGGGGTGCAACTATAACTGCAGTAACTATAGCACTGCCAGTAACCATAGGATTAGCGATAGGAGCTGTCGGTGGTCTAGCCGTATACAAAGGATATCAATATCACAAATATAATAAAGCAGAAAAACGTTTGCTTGAATATACACCACCAAACAATAATCTTGTTGAGGATAGCATTAGTGAAGAAAGGCATATTGATCAGCGTATATCAGATAACGCGCATATTAAAGGCGAAATTGTCTCGTGTGGTAATTCAGTAGAAGGTGGTGTAGACAAATCACTTAGAGATGTTGCCAATGCTGTTTATCAGATTAACAAATTGCGTCAGCAGGATTATATTGAATTGCCAATCGAAGTGTATAGTGCCCTACAAGAATTAAATCAACAATTGGCAGATTATGAATACCTCGAGCGACCGTTATCTAATGGGATGCGCCTGAGTAATGGTATTGAGTTAGATTCGATCAAAGAAAATATAGCTAATTTATCAAAATCCGTTTTAGAGCAATTAAAGTTAGAACAAATAGATTTAGAACAAATAGATATGCAATTAGTAGCACACTCTTTGTGTACATTTCAAATAATTCATCCTAACCTTGAGCAAACCAAGAAAGAAGAAATAATCAAGAATATAATCGATCCTCTAGGATTGTCAGAATCTGATACATATATTATTGTGTCTGTCTTACTGGAGCAACCTGATATAACTGATTCTCTTCATAAGGTTAAAGAACGTGGTAATAAAGATGTTGGAAATGTTTGTAAATTATTTTTGCCAAAGTTAAATTTGATTAAGAACCTTATCTCTTCTTCATTAGCACCCGTTTTAAAACAATTAAATTTAGAACAAATAGATATGCAACCAGTAGCAAATTTTTTATGTACAAGTAAAATGTTTTCTTCTAAGCTTGAGCAAAATAAGAAAAAAGAAATAATCGGAGATATAATCGCTCTTCTAGGATTTGAATCAAAGCGCAAAGACACTAGTATAAGTAACGTACCGTATATATTTGGTGAATTGATTTTGCTTCAGCGTGCCATTCGAGAGATATTATCCGATCTTGCGCAAAAATTAATGCTTGTGTTTCAATCCGAGCATATGTGTTTAGTTGCCCCCAATATCAATCATCATAATGAACAAAAAGAATACGTGATTAATATTATCCATCATGTAAAATTAAAGTTAGCAGAGCAACGTTTAAATTTAGCAGAGCAAGATTGTATTAAGTTGGTTAATTATTTGATGCTTAACCCTCATACCATTATTGACTTGTCCAAAGCTCAACATCCGAACTTGGACATAATTAAGAGCCAATTCCTCGAATTATTCATCCAGAAAGATGATGAAAATTATAATAATAAATTTTTCGAAAAACTTTTGCAGTGTCTTAGCGAATCATTCCACCAAGACTATGTTCAGTTACAAAAAATAAATCTGAGAGTTCAAGAACTGGGGAAAGCAGCTTGCAACAATCCAGACACTTGTGCTGAAAATCTGCATGAGCTATTTGAGGATTTAACCCCGCAAAACTTTACTACGTATTCTAAGCAGGTGATCAATAGCTTATTTGCAGGAATAACTGGTTATACGGATTTGATCAAAAAGATACCATTCCCACCGGCTAGAAGCGTGATGGAATTAGAATTTATTGTTGACTTATTAGAAATTCATTTTGATAATAAGGAATTGTTTTATGGCAACGTACTATATGAAGAAGGCATAGTAAAAAAATTTATTGAGATTTATCGGCCTGGAGAAGACCTTACAGGCCCAGATGTTGCTACTAACCAAGAATTGGTAAATCTAGTCAATTCTGGAGTTATCGAGCAGTTAAGCTACTTTTTGGATGGATCCCTAGGTTCTGGAAATTCTGCCGCGACTTCATTAGCTGTTAATTTGGCTCATACTGGTGGCGAAACTCCTAGATTTTTTGTTGTGCATCCTGTCATATATGTATTACAGCATAGTCCGTCAAACAAATTTTTGCACAGTTTTCCTGATGATGATGAAGATGTTAGAAATAATTGTCTAATGGAATTCGGGCAGAAATTAACTGGGGTGAATCTTCAGTATTACTTAATAGTTACTTTTTTACATGGAACCAAGATTAGGGAACACTTACAAAGGATTTATTGTGTCCGAAATACATTACACATTTTTGACGGACAAAGTAGTAGAAATTTTCTCTTAAGTTGTGCCCCAAGTAAAATTATCAGTGACACCACTGGTGTCACATTGAATAGTTATGGAATGAGTTAATAAAAATTCCCCCCAGCGAAACTCGTTCTTATCTCGATATTGCTAAAATGGTAGGCAGACCAAAAGCATATAGGGCAGTGGCTAATGCTAATGGGGACAACCAACTTGCGATTATTATTCCTTGTCATCGAGTTATCAACGCCTCAGGTGAGTTAGGCTGATATGGTGGAGGTATTTCACGTAAACAATGGCTTCTCAATCATGAATTAGAAAAATATGGGCATTTACCGAACCTTCAAAATTAGCCGATTAATCAATAAATTTAACTAATTCATCAAAGCTTAATCTGGTTTTTTCACGAGCGGGTGGGCTTAATCTATAACCCAGAGCACAAAACACACACGGTTCTTGTAATGTTGGATCAATGATTTTTTTATTAGTTAATAATTCAGTAACTGTTGATATGGTAAAGCCTTCAATTGGACATGAGTCAATTTCAATTTGAGCTGCTGCTGTCATGAGGTTTGCTAAGGCAATATACACCTGTTTACCAGCCCAATCATGTAAATAACGTTCGTCGGTCAAAAGATTAAAGTCTACTTCCTGATGCTTTTTGATGATTGGTATATATAGCTCCTGCATTTCAATTGGAAGTTTGCGTACACTTTTTATCATATACTCAGTAAATTTGCTATCATAACGAATATCCTTGCGAGTAACAAATAAAATAACTTCGCTTGCGGTTATTAGTTGTTTTTTACCGCCCCAAACAATTTGAGATAATTCTTCTAAAAGCCAATGATTTCGCAGTACCAGCACTTGAAATGGCTGCATACCAAAAGAGCTTGGAGATAGTCTAATTATTTCAAGTAAAAAGGATAGATTATCTGGTAAAATTTTTTTGTTAATGTCAAATTCTTTACATGCAAAACGCCATTTATGCGCATTCAAAATGTTTTGATTATCCATACTGATGTTTTCTCCAGATACAATAAATAGGTTTTAGGTTAAATAGTTAACGCTAATCAATATTACCAATAATTTTCTACCGCCATATTACCTGGTTTTCCGCGTCGTGAAATTACCAGACCTCTTTTTGCCAGCAGTTTTCTTGTATCATCAACCATAGCTGGATTACCACATATCATAATGCGGCTGTCTTCAACAGTAATGGTTATCTGCACATGATTTTCTAGCCCATGATTGTCTAATAATTCAGTTATTCTACCATATAAATCTGCATGTTCATTTTCACGAGTCAACAGTTTTACATAAATTAGTTTGTCCTTTACCATATCAGCATAAATTTCACTGGTATAAAATTCATTAATTAATTCTTGATAGGCTAATTCATCACTATTTCTAGCGCAATGAACTAATATTACTTTTTCGTACTGTTCCCAAATTTGAAAATCATACATAATTGAGATAAATGGAGCTAATCCAGTACCAGTTGACAACAACCATAGATGTTTACCATTTTCAAATCTATCCGTAGTAAGTAATCCATAATTAGTTTTATCAACAAGTATTTCATCTCCAACTTTTAATGTTTTTAGCCTTTGAGTAAATTCCCCATCTGGAACAATTATTGAATAAAACTCTAATTCTTCATCATAATCAGCAGAAACTATTGAATAAGGACGCCAGATAATTTTATCATCTTTATTATTCCCCGCTCTTACACCAAGCCGGGCAAATTGTCCGGGGATAAATTTAAATGCTTCATCACGGGTTGTTCTAAAACTAAACAAATGGTCAGTCCATTGTTTTAAATAAGTAATTTTTTCTAAAGTATATTTGCCTTCGGCAGCCATTACAACTTCCTAAAAATTTGATTCACAGGTGGTTATTATCTCATAGTTGACAGCATAATTTATAAAATATCCCGCTTTGTGCGGACAAGCATACCCAAGCTGCCGCAGCGGATTCAAATATTAATTTTTACCCCATAACTGTCATAAATTATATTATATTTCCGCACAGTATAAATGTCGTTTGCTACATCCTTCCAGCGGTGCACCAGATGTTTCACAATATTTATCAAAATTTAATGGATCCTCATATGTATATTCCGAACATGCTCCTGCAGTTCCGGTTCCTATACTCGAAGCGCTAGTAGAGCTTCCTTCGCCTAAAAGCCCGCCCAATTGATCAACATGTCCACTTTGTCCATGTGTCCAACCATCACAAATACCATCATTATTTGAAACCCAGTTACCGGTAAGTCCAGTCCAAACGCGTCCTCCACCAACAGGATTTTGTAATACATATCCGGATGTAAAAGGAAAAATAGCGTGTTGATTAGTTAATCCAATAATATTACCCAGAATATTTATATAATAAGTGTTAGATGACAAAGTCCAATCTACAGACTGCCCTTCACCACAGCCAATATTGGTACAGGCTATCCGCATAGAATTGTCAGATATCACCGCTTTGCAAGTTTTTCCTACCGGACATTGAATATCAGCCTGACATTTATCATCGGCGCCGCTAATGCCACCCAAATCTCCATACCATTTACTTCCTGTTGTAAACCACAGTTTCGCCGGAGTTGGAGTAGTTTCAAATGAAAACTCTCCATCACGTATTGGTGCACCGGTAGTATCTACAATCCCAGTTGTTTTAACTATATATGTTTTATTATTTTCAAGATCATTTGTGGGGTTAAAAACATACTCTCGCTCTGATTCAGTTATTTGTCCTGGTATATTAACCCCGTCGGCAGTTACTGTAAAAGTATCATTATTAACTGAAGCGCTATTAACCCCGTTAACTGCATTAAACATAACTCTTATGTCGATATTTGTAGCTCCAACCATCTCGCCATTGGCTGGGCTTAGCATAACTACAGCAGGTTGTGCCACACAGTATAATGCAAAACCCAGATCACAGTCTTGCTCCATATTGCTAATCGAGGTTGAATTTATAGCGTTTCCAGTTCCGGAACGTCCGTGGTAATCATTAATTCCCCTTGTCCAATTAGTACATGAATCATCTTGAGAAAATATTGCACTTAAACCAGTCCAAACTTGTTTAGTGTATGTGTTAGAAAATGGATTTTGCAGTGGAAACGTAAAAATTCCGGATGCTGTAGTTGTAGCTATACTTTCAGCATCAGAGTTATAATATGTGGTGTTAGGCTGCAATACCCAATCATAGCTATACTGGCCACCACAATTAGTCCCTTTGCAGGCATAACGATAATCGTAATCAGGATCTGCTGCTATCATTGCCTTATAGTAGGTATATTCTTTGTCGGGGTTACTCGAGTTTGAATTACAAATGTAATCTCCTGCAGCAATTCCATCTACAGTTGTTGCAGGATCATAGTCAGATAAAGAGCCTTTGTACGTACCATTAGTTACAAATATATTATTAAATGGAAGGCTTGTGGTGGTAAATGTGCTTGTGTATTCCTGGAAACTATTTGTTTCATAAGAGTTATTTACGAATATAATCTTGCTTAAATTGATATCAACACCGTATCTTCGGTTTACATTCAAAACTTGGCTTGGGATAAAATAAAAAACTAAATTGTCTCCTTTAGGCACAATTTTTCCTGGAACATAACGGTTAGTTTGCTCATCAATTAATTTAAAAGTGTCTGTATTAACTGTTGCTGGGTTAACTGGGATTTGAAAATTAAATGAAATTTGGGTGTTTGTAGATACGTTTGAAGCATTATTTGAAGGTGTTACCGTGCCAAAGTTGCTGCTGGTGGTGCTATTGCTATTGCAAGCAGAGAGTGTCATACAGGTACATAGTAAAAGCATTACTGACAGGATAGTTATATGTTTACAATAAAATTTCATAATAAATTACCTTAAATATTTTTATTAGACAAGCGATCCGAAGGTATACACTCAGATTTTAACAGACTTTATATGTTTTGTGAAAACATTCAATTCTTCACGACGTGCTAGAAGAAGTCCACCACTGATTCACGGAACGAAGCGATTTCTTAGGTTTTTTTTATAACCAAGCATTTGTCATAAAATACAAAGAGTGTCGGCAATGAAGAGCGCAGCGCACACATATACTTTTCGGCTTTGGTTTACTTGCGAAGCTAAAGCTGTGCTATAATTTGAGTATTCTTAGCCATACACTGCTCGAGGCGTCAGAACATCATGTTATAAAATACCAGAAGCAGCGCTAAGATTACCAAATTTAAAATAAAATGCGGCAATGTTTCATGTGAAACATTTGAGTGCGTGATTGCCATTTTTACTACTTTTTTATAGAGTGCTTATTTATTTGTAAAGCTGATTACAATGTCCGATTATTTAATCATTATTCATATCTTGAATGCGGTGTTATCCGGTAAAAATCTAACGGAAACTTTTACTGCGAATATAGGCAAGATAGCAACTGCTGATATTAATACACGGGTTGGTATAAAAACTCGTGCTGACAAGGATTTGGCTTATACCCAGATAAATATCGGTAAGATTAAAGATATTTGCTATGGTGTGGTTAGAAATTATTATCGACTACAAGCCGTTTTATCCCAGATAGTATCCAGAACTCCAGAAGACAAAAACTTACAGATACTTTTGTTAATTGGGGTGTATGAGTTAGAGTATACTAAAAAAGCGCCGTATGCAGCGGTTAATGAATTGGTAAATTTAAGTTTAGAGCTGTCTACTAATCAGCGCGTAAAAAATTTTATTAATGGAGTAATGCGTAGCTATTTACGCGAGCGTGAGCAGCTCCACCAGCAGGCAGCGGCGCAACCAGAATATAAGTATAATTTCCCACATTGGCTAATCCATAAATTAAAGCAAGAATATCCAAATAAATATTCTCAATTAATTGAAAACTCAAATTCAATTCCAAAAATAGCATTAAGGGTAAATTTAAGTAAAATCAGCTTTGATGATTATGTAAAGATATTGAATAATGCGGCAATTGATTTTGACTTAATTGAAAATAAAATTGTTTTAAAGTTACTGCTTAAGGTTGAACAAATACCATTCTTTCAGGATGGTTATGTTTCAATTCAAGATATTAGTGCACAAAGACTAATTGAGCTGGTTAAACCACAGAAGGGTGATTATATCTTAGATGCATGTTGTGCACCAGGTGGTAAAATGTGTCAAATATTAGAACACAGCCAAGTTAAATTACTCGGCTTAGATATATCGAAGACACGCCTTAATAAAGTTAAACAAAATTTAGTTCGGTTAGGTTTAAGCGCAGACTTAATTGAAGCTGATGCAAGTAAATGCGACTGGTGGCAAGCGTGCGATAGTCCACTATTTGATACTATCATTGCGGATGTGCCCTGCTCAGCAAGCGGAACCCTAAAGAGGAATCCGGATATTAAATTAAATCGCCGATTATTGGATATTGATAACTTTGTAATTTTACAGAGAAAAATTGTAAGTAATTTATGGCAGATGTTAAAACCAGGTGGTAAAATGGTTTATATCACCTGCTCAATCTTTAAAGAAGAAAATCACGATAATATTGAATTTTTTAGCCAGAGGTTATCGGATGTATTGGTGATTAGAGAGTTTAATATTTTGCCGACTCCGTTTGCGGATGGATTTTATTATTGTGTGTTGGAAAAATCGATAAATTAAATTTATAAATAAGTTCTGGAAAGTTATATGATATATGATGAAAATTTACAATTCGCTAACTAGGCGTAAAGAAGATTTTGTGCCGATTTGTGAGGGTGCGGTCGGCATGTATGTATGTGGTCAGACAGTATATGATTATTGTCATTTAGGACATGCCCGCAAGGCTATTGTTTTTGATATGATTCGACGCTGGTTTATTGCCTCTGGTTATACGGTTACTTTTGTAGAAAATATAACTGATATTGATGATAAAATAATCAAGCGTGCTCTTGAAAATAGCCAATCAATTAATGAATTGACGGCTAAGTTTATTAATTATATGCATGAAGATTTTGATAAACTTGGAATAATGCGTCCTGACCTTCAGCCTAAAGCAACAGAATATGTTCCGCATATGTTAAGCATTATTGATGATTTGGTAAGTAAAGGTTATGCGTATCATGCAGCAAATGGAGATGTATATTATGCGGTACGTAAATTTGCCGATTATGGAAAATTATCCGGAAAATCCTTAACTGATCTATATGCAGGTGAGCGAGTAGAAATTGATCAAAATAAACGTGATCCATTTGATTTTGTATTATGGAAGAGTGCCAAAGAACACGAACCGCATTGGAATAGTCAATTTGGCAAGGGGCGTCCGGGTTGGCATATTGAATGTTCGGCAATGGCAGAGCAGCTATTAGGTAAGACCTTTGACATTCACGGCGGTGGACACGACTTACAATTTCCACATCATGAGAATGAAATTGCTCAAAGTGAGGCATATACCGGGTGTAAATTGGCTAATTTGTGGATGCACAATGGCTTTTTAAATATTAATGATGAAAAAATGTCTAAGTCATTGGGGAATTTTTTTGTTCTACGGGATGTGTTAAAGGAATATCATCCAGAGGTTATCCGCTTATTTATTTTGAAGACGCATTATAGGAGTCCGCTCAATTTTAAGCTGGCAGGGCTTGACGAAGCTAAGCATGGACTTACTCGCTTATATACAGCAATTAAGGCATGTGAGGCGTTTGCTGAACCAGAACTTAGCCAAGATGTTGATAGAAATGCTACTAAAAATATGATTAAATCTGATAATTATATAAATTTTAATTGGGATAATGCTTATGCCAAAAAATTTAAACTTGCGTTAGACGATGATTTTAATACTTCTTTAGCAATTGGGGTGTTGTTTGAAATATGCAGTGCAATAAATATAAAACATGATATAGAATTAGTCAAACTTTTAGTTAGTCTGGCTAATATACTTGGCTTGTTGACTGTTCTTGCCGCAGATTTTTTGCAAGCTAATGATTGCAAAGTGTCAAGCAGTGAAATAGAGCAACTAATTATTGAACGTAATCAGGCACGGGTAGACAAGAATTTTGCTTTATCAGACAAAATACGTAATGAATTATTGGCGCGAGGTATTATACTTGAGGATAGCGCTGGAAAAACTACTTGGCGTAAGGCATGATGTGAGATATGTTAAGTAGTTATCAGCTAATTAGGTCGAAGCGTAAAAGTTTGGGCATTAGTATTAAACCTGATGGTTCAGTGATAGTTAGAGTGCCATTGCGGACTGCGTTAGCTACAATTAATCGATTTGTTGCAAGATACCAAGACTGGATTAATAGCAAATTGCTGTTAATTAATGCAGTTAAAGCAACACAAATAGCAGAATTATTACTGTATTATTTAGGTCAACGTTATCCGCTTAAAGAATGTGGTGATGGTGTGTTTGCTGTTGATGCAACTGCTGTTGATGTACCTGCAGTGGTTGCGGTGAGTAAAATTGAATTTGATGGCAATTGCTTTCTAATTAAAGCTGGATATATGAATCAAGTTGATATAATAATTCAGCAATGGTACTATGCCCAAGCACAACGATTAATTGCACCTATTATTCAAGAGTATAGTCAACGGTTTGGATTATATGCCAGCAAAATTAAAATTACAAGCGCTAAGACTAGATGGGGTAGCTGCAATAGACTTGGTACGGTTTGTTTTAGTTATCGAATAACAATGCTGCCAATTACAGTAATTCACTATATTGTAGCCCATGAACTGGCACATCTTAAGCATTTAAATCATTCCAAATTGTTTTGGCAGCAAGTTGCACATATGTATCCAGAATATAAATCTGCGCAAAGTTGGCTAAAAGAGCATAGATATATGTTGGCAGCAAATATTATTTAGTATTGTGCTTTGAACAAATATCAATATCTTCAATGGTAATATGGTGATCAATCATGGCATAGCAGAATGCAGCTAAAATTACCAATATACCACTAATTCCAAACACTATATTATAGTTGCCAGTACTTTGAAGTATGATACCAGAAATTGTTGGAGCTAATGCTCCTCCAATAAAGCTGGCACAATTTTGAATGCCACCAAAGGTACCTACCGCTGATTTTGGTGATATATCACTAACCAAAGCCCATAGTACTCCAGCCCTAATGGAAATGGCAAAGGTACTAATGGTAAATAATATAACAACAATGGTCAAATTATCAATATAGTTAATCGGAATAACAGCGATACCAGCAACTAAGCAGCCGATTAAAGCAGGGCGAACCCGCGCAGTTATGAAATCGAAATTATATTTTTTGATTAGCATATCAGATAAATATCCACCCAAAGGCACCGCAATCATTCCCGCAAGAAATGGTACAGTAGATACCCATCCAGTTGTTTTTAAATTTAATCCACGCTCATTCATTAAATATGTTGGTAGCCAAGTGAAATATAACCAAAACACGTATGAACTGCCTATATTGCCTAAATTAAACCACCAGGTTGTCTTATGGTTAATTAATTTCCAGATACTAAAATTAGTGGGTTTGGTGGTTTTTAAATTAGAATTTAACTTTTTTACCTTAGAATTTAAATTATTATTGGAGGGGTAGTTGTCGTCTTTTTTATAAATTGCCAACCATAGACCAGCAATAATAAATCCACTTCCGCCTAGTATGATAAACATGCCGCGCCAACCAGTAAAAATAATTAAGGCGGCAATTATTGGAGGAGCGAGGCTATTGGCTGCTTTGGGACCTAAATTTAATACTCCTGAGGCTAAACCGCGCGCATTGCTTGCAAAATACATTTGAATAATTTTTGCGCCAATAACAAAAAAAGGAGCTTCAGCAATACCTAATAAAACTCGTGATAAATAAAGTTGTGGATAATTAATGGCTAATCCGCCACAAATAGTTGCAATTGACCACAAAATTATTGACCAAACAAATATCTTGTTAATGCCTAGCTTATCAATTAACCATCCGGATGGAAGGTTGGCTGCTGCATAAGGCCACATCCATGCAGCAAGCAAAAATCCGATTTGGCTGTAGGATAGATTAAATTCTCGTGTAATATTCGCGGTGGCAAAACTAATATTAACTCGATCAACATAATTAATTATTGAGCTAATCAACATAATTGTAATAATGTGCCAGCGATAATCACGCCACCACGAGTAAATTTGTTTATTCTGCATAGCTAAACGGCTGGATAAATATAATTTTGAATATTTTAATTTTATGCATTTTTGCTTAAAAATCCTATTTAACATTGATATAAAATCTTGTAGGTTGAGTTAATTTATAAACTAGAAAATATATTGTTTACGATGATAGTTCTCTGTATTTAGGCTATATTATATATGATATTGAGTATATGCATCGACTTGTGGTTATCTATTTAATTTAACCAACAAGAGTTCCTTAACCTCAACATGTAAAATTTGACTAGACATCAGCATAGCCACACATTAAACAGCAAAGAACCCGCTAACGCTTGGTGAATTAAACTGTATTAAAACAAGCCAACATAAATGAAATATAGTATATGGTTGAGACGCAGAGTATATTTAAAATCATGCTTAAGTTATATGGTAAAATTATGAGTGTATATGCCGTTATGGACGTCATTATGAGCGCTTAAGACGTGTTAGATAAGCTAACAGACGGATTTTTAATATTCAAAGTCACCCAAAACAAATTATAATTTATTCAGGTTGGATTATTAAAGTTGAATATCAAGGGTGAATTTTTAAAAGATAATTAACAATGAGTAGTCAAACCCCAGAAACCCAGAAGAACGAGTTTGAGGGCGAGGAGTCATTAGATCCTAACTTGAATATTTTAGTTGGTGAGAGCAATGAAACTTATCCATCTACGGTAAATTTTTCTCGTGAATTATACTCAATATTTGAGTTGAAACGTAGATATAATGACCGTAAAACATTGCAGTTGGATCCGGACTATCAACGAGAAGATTCCTGGGATGACAAGCAGCGATGTGAGTTAATTGAGTCGATATTGATGGGTATGCCATTGCCATTATTTTATTTTTTTGCAGATGAAAATGGTATTTGGCAAGTTGTGGATGGTAGACAAAGGCTCACTGCATTATTTAGGTTTTTAGATAATGAGTATAAATTAAATAAGGAACTACGGATTTTGAGTAATATTCGTGGAAAATATTTTAAAAATTTAGAACCAAGGGAACAAGGAATTCTTGAGGATTATGCTTTAAATATTAATTTAATCAAACCACCTACACCAGATAGAGTGAAATTTGATATCTTTGATAGGGTAAATCGTGGAGGAACTCGATTAAATAATCAAGAAATGCGTAATGCAATATATCAGGGCAAATCTACAGAACTATTAAAAAAGCTTGCAACGAGTGATGCTTTTATTAAAGTAACAGAGAAGTCTATTACCTCAATGAGAATGAAAGACCGTTATATTATTTTACGATTTATTGGATTCTATCTGCTCAATACCTTGCGAGATAAATTATGTGATAATAAAAACAAGCCAATAGAATATCGTAGTGATATTGATGATTTTTTAGGTAAAATCATGCAGTTTATCAATCAGCAAAATGATGATTTTGTTAATGACATAACGGATGTTTTTAATAAAGCAATGGATAATAGTTTGCAGATACTAGGTGCGGGTTGTTTCAGAGTTTCAAAATATGTTCCTACTAAAAATGAGAAAAATTTGCCCTTAAATATGGCATTGTTTGAATCTTTAGCTTATTTATGTTCTTTTGATGAAGTAAATATAAATCCTGGCAAATGTAAAGGATTAATTAATGAACTATTTATACCAGATGGAACTTTTTTACCTACAGTAAGAATGCCGGTTGACAGCTCATCTAAAGTTGTGGAGCGATTTAAGCAGATGGACAACATTATTAAGGTATTATGTAATGATTAAGAATATACATATAAAAGGGTTTAAATGCTTTGATAATGAAAAAATTGACTTTAGTAATTTAACCGTTATCACAGGACCAAATTCTAGCGGTAAATCATCATTGATTCAGGCGGTTCTTATTAACTTAAATCATACAAATTTTACTGAACAGGAGGTAACTGCATACCTAGATTCTTTGGGTGATTTTATTGATTTGAAAAATAAAAATACTAATCCAGACAAGTTTAGTATTGATATTGAGCTTAGCGGTGGCAAGGTATTAAGCTATTTTGAAGATGGAATGCTTTCAAGACTTAATACTATACTATTATTGGGCACTAATTCAAATAATAATAATCTTTCTTCTTGCTATCTATCAGCTAACCGTCAACCTATAACAGAAATTAGTACAGGCATTAATTTTGTGGAAGGCATGTCTTGTGGTATATACGCACAATATATAAGCAACTACTATTACTTTTATAATAGCGAAGAAATTCAAGATAAAGAGCTTATTCACAAGAATTCTAATGCTAATACATTGGAAGCGCAGGTTAACTATTGGTTGAGTTATATTTGTGATACTGAATTATCATTTTTAGTTGATAAAGTAACAAGCACTGTTTACAAGTCTTATTATAAAATCAATAATCAAGAATATAAACCACAAAATCTAGGTGCCGGAATCAGTTATCTTATTGCTATATTAACTAAAGCATTATTAATGACAAAAATGGTTCAAGAAGTATTTATTATTGAAAACCCAGAAATACACCTTCACCCTAAATCTCAAGCTCGCCTAGCTGAATTTTTTGCTTTTGTTGCTCGTACTGGTCGGCAAATTATTATTGAAACTCACTCAGAACATTTAGTCAGCAAATTACGCTATTGTGTTTATAAAAAGCAAATTGATTCATCACAAGTAATAATTCAGTATCGTCAACCGGATAAATTTGAAAGAATTGAAATATTACCCAATGGTAAAGTAATCAATGAAATGGGAGAACATAGTTTTCCTCGAGGTTTTTTTGATGCTACTTTAGATAATATTTTTGAGATTAATTCAAATGTCTAGCGTTGTTTTATCTGATGATCTACTCAAGCTTTATTTTTCATTTACTCGAAGCGGTAAAGTGGCTAATGAAGGCTCTAGTAATCAAATTATGAAATTAACCAGACTCCTTGCTTGTATTAAGGAATTTTACACAAACCAAGAACAACTTGAGCGGTGTAAGATAAGTTCTGAGATGATGATGGGGATTGAGTCGATGCCATTATTTAATCTGGATAATTCAACTACAGAATTAAAAGATTTGGTATTAAAAAGCAAACTTAAATTATTGCTGAACGATAAGAATTGTGACGATGCTGATATTATTAGTTATAATATTTTGGCTACAAATGCCAAATCTGGATTTCATTATTCAATGACTTTTAAGCCTGGCGAGTTAAAATCGTTTGTAATAAATCATATTCAAAAAATACTTGTAAATGCACCTAAAGTTGAGATTGTTGATCCGTATTTTATTAAAGACAGTCGTCAGTTTACTGAAAATATAGCATTATTAAAGCAATTCATTACTAATCAAACCATTAAGCTTGAAATAACTTGCAGTGCATCTGCTGATAATTTAAATCTCAAACAGCAATTGTTATCTGCGGGCTTTTCAAATACTACCTTACCGCCACTACAAGCAAATATACATGATAGATATATGAAAGCTAACGGTGTCAAAATACATCTTAGTTCAGGTTTTTACGCACTTACGCAACAAAATAAAGAACTTACTTATATGGTTGAAATACTATAGTTTAGATATTATAAATCAAGCGATTGGATAAATCATGCAGATAGCTACGTGGAATGTGAATTCTTTAAAAGTACGATTACCGCAGGTTATCGAGTGGTTGAATAACAGCAAGTGTGATATATTGGCTCTGCAAGAAATCAAACAGGATAACGATAATTTTCCCTTAGATGAATTTTCATTAAATGGCTATTATTGTGCATTTAACTGCCAAAAGACCTATAATGGAGTAGCCATAATTTCAAGATATCCCATTGAAGATATTGTTTTTGATATACCTAATTATGCTGATGCTCAGAAACGGGTTATTAGTGGTACGATTAATGGTATTAGAATAATGTGTGCATACGTTGTAAATGGGGAACGGGTTGGTAGTGATAAATATGACTATAAATTAACTTGGCTAACTCAATTACACAACTACGTGGCAAGCAGTTTAGCTTGTTACCCGCAATTAAGTTTATTAGGGGATTTTAATATTGCGCCCCATGATATTGATGTTTATGACCCAATAGCATTAGCAGGTGGCATATTATGTTCTACCCCAGAACGGTTAGCTTGGCAACAGTTATTGCAGTTAGGATTACATGATAGCTTTCGGTTATTTAATCAAGAATCACGGCAGTACAGTTGGTGGGATTACCGTAATTTTGCATTTAAACGAAAACTTGGATTGCGTATAGATCATATTTTGATTAGCAATACGCTTAAAAGTCGTGCTATTGCTTGTGAAATTGATGTTTTACCGCGTAAAAATGAACGACCGTCTGACCATACGCCAGTGATACTTACCCTGGCGTGAATAACGCGTGTTTTTTAGCCGGATTGTTAAGTAGCAAGATTTTTTAATTATTTTAATATGATAAAATGATGAATGATGTTAAATGTAAAGAGTTAATTGATCAATTGGTGAATAATGCTAATGAAAATGAAATTATTGAATTTAAAGAAGCTAAAAATTCTTTTGATTTTGATAAATTGGGAAAATACTTTAGCGCCTTAAGCAATGAGGCTAATCTAAAACATAAAAAAGATGCTTGGCTTATATTTGGCGTCAAAGATAAACCTAAAATGATTATAGGTACGGGCTATAAAAAGTCGGGTGGATTGCAACAAATAAAACATGATATTGCAACTCACACAACAAAGCGGATTACTTTTATAGAAATATATGAAGCTCAGTATTTAGGCGTGCGAATTGTTTTGTTTCAAATTCCTCCCGCTCCGTTAGGGTTACCGATTGCATGGCAGGGGCATTATTATGGTAGAGATGGAGAATCACTTCATGCCCTTAATTTGGAGGAGCTCGAGAGAATTAGAGCACAATCAGGAACTAGAGATTGGAGCTCAGAAGTTTGTCCAGATGCCACGATTACTGATTTAGATGATGAAGCATTAGCATTTGCACGGAGCAATTTTAAAAATAAGAATCCTCGATTATTAAATGAAATTGACAACTGGGATGACATTACTTTTTTAAATAAAGCTAAAATAACTATTAAGGATCAGATTACCAATACTGCTTTGCTGCTATTGGGTAAAGAGGAATCACAGCATTTCTTATTGCCTGCCATATCTCAAATTACTTGGATATTAAAAGATAAAAATAATATAGAATTAGATTACCAACATTTTTCAATGCCATTGATTCTTAATGCTGAACGTATTGCTCAGAGAATCAGAAATTTAACCTACCGTTATTTGCCGGATAATACTTTATTTCCAACAGAAGTTACACAGTATGAAGCATACGTAATTCGTGAAGCATTAAATAATTGTATTGCGCATCAAGACTACTCTTTAAAAGAAAGAATAAATTTAGTCGAGTTTCCAGAATGTTTAGTTTTTGAAAATGCTGGTTCATTTATTCCTGTTACTATTGCGAATGTTTTTGAACAAGATGCGCCACAAAAGTATTATCGTAATAAATTTTTATGTGATGCAATGGTAGCACTTAATATGATAGATACTATTGGCAGTGGTATAAAAAAAATGTTTATGTATCAAAGGGAGCGGTTTTTCCCCTTGCCTGATTATGAATTTATAAATTCTAAGGCAGTAAAAGTAAAGATATTTGGTAAGATTATTGATAAAAACTATACTAAATTATTAATTAACAAGACTGATTTACCCATAGAAACAGTGATTTTACTTGATCAAGTACAAAAAAGTAAACCGATTGAAGATGTTGAGGCAAAAAAATTAAAAAATATGCAGTTAATTGAAGGAAGAAAACCCAGCTATTTTGTGGCTGCACATGTTACCGAAGCTTCAGGTGATAGGGCTAATTATATTAAAAATAAAGCATTTAATGATGCTTATTATAAAAAAATGATTTTAGCTTTTCTTCAGCAGTATAGCTCGGCTACGCGAAAAGATATTGAAGATTTATTAATGGATAAATTATCTGATGTGTTGAGTAATGCACAAAAGAAGAATAAAATTACTAATCTATTGTCGATTCTTAGTAAAAAAGATAATTTAATTATGAATAGTGGTTCTCGAACAAAACCAAAATGGGAAAGAAAATTATAAAAGAAATACAAGATTATAAAAGAAATTATAAAAGAAATTATAAAAGAAATTATAATATATATATATATATCAGCTTGTTAGTTGTTGTGTAATTGGACGTTGTTAAAAAATAAATTATAAAAGAAATAGAATAATTATAAAAGAAATTCATTGTGTTATATGTATATTTTCTGTAATATAATCATAGGGTTTTATAGTGTTCTTACGATACCGATGCGGGTATTTATACTTGTTGAGTAATGTAACGATGTTTTTTAGCTTAGGGAGTGTTGAATATGTCAATAAAAAATAGTATTTCTATGGGTAAATGCTTATTTGTGCTAGGTTTGAGTCTCGTTGTATGTGGTTGTAACGGCTCTGGTAGCACGCAGCCGTCTTCAACCAGCAATAATAATGATCACCTGGTTGATCCTGCCGCAGCAGGTAATGGAGTGTGGAATTATAGTGTAGCAACAGATTATTATTATGGTACTCAAAATCCGGTGGAGTCGCCTTCACTAAAGTATGATATAACTGTAGCACACCCTACTTCAGCCATACAGTTTGTATTTCCGGTGTTTTCAACGCTGGATGCTCCGAATGGAGTTATTGCCACTCCAGTCGAATCGAGTTATTTTGTAACTATATGCCCAAGTAATGAAAAACCATTACTGACTCAAATGTTAAACTATTATGCATTGCCACAGCTTAACGATTCTTATTTAAGTACAGCTACTATTTTGGGAACTTGCGTTAATGGTGAATCAGTAACTGCCTACTATAGCGGATTTACTAGCCATGTAGTGCCGGTGATTGAAATTACTGCAGAACTTGGAGCTGCCTTAGGCTCGGCATCTGCTGAGACGGTTGCTGCGGTTGCAGATAATGTTGCGGCAATTATCAATAATGATCCGAATACCTATGGAGTTGCTTTTGATAATGAACCATTGCTGAGTAAAGAAGGAGGTAACTCCACTACTTCGGCTGGTACAGTGATGGAACAAAATTTTTATGGAGAACTTGCATATCAATTAGCGCTGCATAAACGGTATTTATTTCTATTCGATGCTACTAGTACCGCAAATTATTTATATGCCAACGGTTATAACCATTTTAATCTGAATAATATTGTAATTGCTCAAAATTTATATGATCTTGATACTACAGCAGAAAGTAAATCTGCAGGACCTGTTAGTGTGGCTAACTATACCACTCTAGTTGATAATGAAGCGAGTAAGGATTTGAGCAGCAGCCTTAGTGCCAACCCACCGCTTAGGTTTATGCTCCCAGCTAGTGCAACTTCAACTATGTGGGATTATTTACAGGGGTATAATATGGTAGCTACAGGTAATAATTATATAGCGCCTACTACCTTGACAGATTCATCATTATGTGCACAAGTCAATGCGACTACAATGGGTACTATTGATAATAGTGCATTAAGCGCTTTTCTGTGTTCTCCAAGTAACCCGATTGATGCGAACCCGCCTAATGGCGAGTGCCCTGGAGTGCCTGGAGTCGAGGCGGAGTCAATTATAATAGGGTTTTTAAATAGTCAGAACTGTGTGAATTATACTAATTCTGATCACATGGAAGAGTATTTTAATGCGTCATTAAGCAGTATAAGCAATTCTGATGCATTTTCTAACAAACGCTATTTGGGGGCAGACTTATATGCATGGAGAATCAGCGCCTATTCAGATATTAATGCCAGCAAAGGCTATTTTAATCAAAATTATGACTCAAAATCATATGAATCAAGCACCCAGTTATTTCCACCTGAAATAACTGGGGTAGTCTGGGAATCTTTTATTAATTGGTCAATAATTAATGATTAAATTTTTTGCCTAAATATTAATTTTTATAAAATGCAGCTTAGAAAATAAATCTCTTGGATATAATGGATATATAAACTATTGTTACGAATCAATCTACGGTAAAATATAGTCTAGCGCTATATTTTACCGCTGGTTATATTTATATATAATTTATAATTGAGAGAAAACATAGGTATGTGTGCCAAGAAAGCATTTTTAATTCTATGAAAATTTTTATTTTACGTTACTCATCACCAGTAGTTCCACTAATTATACTTTTATTTATGTTTTATGCGTCTAGTTTAGGTGCGAGTGAGTTGGTTAGTAACCAGGATGAGTCTAGTTATAATGATACTAATTACATTATCGCAAGTCAGTTTGAGTCAACTGCTGCTGTAAAAATTCAAAATAATATTAATATTAAGTACACGTCATCCCATACTCGTCAATTTTATATAAATAACCACTATAATCCGGTGTGGACTACCTCCAATGGACAGTTACTTCCGATTGCTAATCAATTTATCCTCATTCTTGAAAACTCTTATCAAGATGGATTAAATCCCAATGACTATCATATTAGACAGATTAAAGATATACTGGATAGATTAAATCAATTAGTTGCGCACTCTATTTCTGATGCGAGTGGTAATGATTCGGTAGTCTATGACCAGAAGTATGTTTTGAATGCACAATTAGATATCTTGCTAACTGATGCATTTTTCTTATATTCTTCACATATGGCTTTTGGTAGAGTAAATAACCGGGTGGTTTATCCAAACTGGATAATTGATAAACGCAGCTTTAATTTACAAGAATTATTCAATCAAGCATTACAATCTGGAGACATGAGCAAAGTCTTAAGCATGGTTATACCTCAAAATCCTGAATATGCTAAATTAAAGCAGCAACTGGCTGTTTATCAGGGGGGGGCAGCCGAGCATAAAAAATGGGCAACAGTTGCAGAGGGAGTAAAATTAACTCAAGGTATGCAAGGCAGTCGGGTTTATATGCTGCAACAACGGTTAATGGCTACTGGTGAGTTAAAAAGTATTAACCAAACTAAAAAAGGCATATTTGATCACGAGTTATTTCAAGCATTAATAAAATTTCAACAAAATAATGGCTTAGTTGCTGATGGAGTCGCAGGCAGTACAACTATAGCTGCGCTCAACATACCTCTTGTTATGCGGGTAAAGCAGATTGCCCTGAATATGGATAGATTACGTTATTTGCCGAGTGACTTGGGGCAGCAATATATTATGGTTAATATACCAGATTTTTCTTTAAATTTGGTTAAGAACGGGCAGACAGTGCTTACTATGCCGGTGATTGTTGGTAAAGACGATGGGCTGCAAAGCTGTGTGCTTAGCAGCCAAATTAGCTATCTGGATATAAATCCATCTTGGTACATCCCTAATAGCATAGCGGTGCGTGATATACTGCCTAAACTTAAGCAAAACCCCAATTATCTAAATGAGCATCATATAAAAACGTATACCGCATATGGGGTAAATGTTCAGGAAGTTAATTCAAAAAATATAGCATGGTCTAAAATTGAGTCAAATATTATTCCGTATAAACTGCGTCAAGAACCAGGTACAGATAATCCATTGGGGCGGATAAAATTTATTTTCCCTAACACCTGCGGTATCTATCTTCATGATACTTCTACGCCGGAATTATTTAAAAACTCTAGACGTGATCTTAGCCATGGTTGCATTAGAATTGGTAAACCAATCGAGTTGGCAACCTATTTGCTTGCGGATAAGCCAGGCTGGACGCAGGAACAGATACTAAACGTAATTAATTCCGGAAAAAGTAAAGTAGTTACACTAAATTCAATCGTAAAGATTTATATAGTTTATGCTACAGCTTGGGTTAATGAAAGTGGCGTATTACAATTTAGAAATGACATTTATGCTATAGATGATGTGCCATACTCAATATATAATCCGGCTCGAAATTAATCCGGATTCTAAAATGGGCGGTTTAATTTTATCTAACTGATTTAAATTTAATATTGATAAGGGGGTATCTTGTTATGGATAATTACCATAATTACACTTACAACGGGCTAGCCAAATTTTTACATTGGGTAATTGCTTTGCTAATAGTTATTAATTACGCAATGGGTTTGACGCTAGACAATACCCGCTGGTATGAAATACACAAACAAATTGGATTAACGATTTTACTTCTAGTCTTTTTGCGTATAATATGGCGGGTTATAAGTAAATATCCAGCTAAACTAGACAGTGTATCCAATTGTGAGCAACTGGCAGCTAAATCTGGGCAAATTTTGCTGTATATTTTGATGCTTGCCATTCCGTTTAGTGGTATCATTATGACTCAAATTCATAATCGTCCGTTAAACCTATTAGGTATAGCTACATTGCCGATATTAATTGGCGCACAACCTCACGCAGTTGGGCATTTTATCTTAGAATGGCATTTATGGTTAGCGCATACTATAATTTTTATAGCTTTTGTTCATGCCCTAATTGCATTAGTGCATCATTATATGATTAAAGATCGGTTATTACTCCGGATGCTGCCAGATAGATGTAATAAAAACAGTTGATTATGTCTTATTGCATATACTTGGTGTGTTGTACGCAGCATTAGATTTTTGTTAAAAATTTGCGGTGTATGTTATAATAACGTCAATAAAATCATGCAGTTAAAAACTGAGTGGCGGTAGCATGATATCATCTACAGCAATTAAATTATAAATATAATCATGGGATAAATATGAGCACTGCACTACCAAAAAAATTATTCATAAAAACCTTTGGCTGCCAAATGAATGAATATGATTCGGATAAAATGGCGGATATATTAAGTCAGTTTGATGGTTATACTAAAACTGATAATCCGGAAGAGGCGTCGATTATTCTGTTTAATACCTGTTCTGTTCGGGAGAAAGCTCAAGAAAAAGTATTCTCTGATCTAGGTAGGGTGCGGCACATTAAGCAACAAAATCCAGAGGTTATCATTGGAGTGGGTGGTTGCGTCGCCTCGCAAGAGGGGGCAGCTATAGTTAAGCGTGCACCATATGTTGATATCGTGTTTGGACCGC
Organism: Pseudomonadota bacterium; assembly: GCA_030917485.1. Taxonomy (GTDB): domain Bacteria; phylum Pseudomonadota; class Gammaproteobacteria; order Burkholderiales; family UBA11063; genus Aquella. The sequence goes on along the minus strand of JAUPUP010000133.1, from coordinate 3,167 downwards.
AAACACTGCACCGAATTCCAGAACTTATTCAAAATAAACAAAAATCTGGTAAATCCCAGATTGATATCAGCTTTCCAGCAATTGAAAAATTTGATAATTTACCTGAAGCCAAAGTAGATGGGGTTAGCGCTTTTGTCTCAATTATGGAAGGTTGTTCTAAATATTGCTCATATTGCGTAGTTCCTTATACCAGGGGTGAGGAAGTTTCGCGACCGTTTGCTGATGTAATTCGCGAAGTGACCAATCTTGTAAATAACGGCGTAAAAGAAGTCAATCTACTTGGGCAAAATGTCAATGCATACCGGGGAATTATGCCGGATGGAGAAGAGCTGGCTGATTTTGCCCTGCTGCTCGAGGTTATTCATGAAATTCCTGGGCTATTACGCATTCGTTATACTACTTCACACCCCAATGAAATGTCACAGCGGATAATCGATTGCTACGCTAAATTACCCAAGCTTGTATCTCACTTACATCTACCAGCGCAAAGTGGTTCAGATCGAATTTTGGCGGCGATGAAGCGTGGATATACCAGCTTAGAGTACAAATCAATAATTCGCAAAATTCGAAGTTTACGTCCAAGTGTGTCCTTTTCATCGGATTTTATTGTTGGTTTTCCGGGCGAAACCGATGCGGATTTTGAGAAAACTATGGAATTGATTGAGACTGTTGGTTATGATGCGAGTTTTAGCTTTATTTATTCAGCGCGTCCAGGAACACCTGCTGCAGAAATTAAGGATGCTATTACCACAGAAATAAAGCTGGCGAGGTTACAGCGCTTACAAAAAAGAATCGAGGAACAAGCTCGGCAAATTAGTCAAAATATGGTAGGTTCGGTACAAAAAGTATTAGTTGAGGGTAAATCAAAACGTGATAATACTCAATTGAGCGGTAGAACAGAAAACTTTAAAGTAGTTAATTTTGCTGGAGCCGATCGACTTATTGGCGAGCTTGTTGACGTTAAAATTACTCAAGCATTAAGTAATAGCTTGCGTGGTGAAATTGAGAAAGTGGGGTGATAATTGCATAGCATTAGTAGTCATAGCAGCAATAAAATTTGTTTTGATGTTGAAGATAGCGGTATTTTAATCAATGTATGCGGTCCGATGGATGAGTATATCCGCCAGATTGCTAATCATTTTGATGTTACGATTGCTCGGCATGGCGAGTGCTTTTTAGTTAAAGGACAAAATACTCAGCATGCTATCGAAAGTCTAAAGTATTTTTTTGATTTGGCTAAAACTAGGACGCTTGAAATAGAAGATATTCAACTAGGTTTAGCGTCTGGCAGCAATACCCATTATAAAGAAAATCTAACCATTATTCATTCCAAGCGTGGTGATATTAGTGGAAGAACTCCTAATCAAGATGCTTATATTCAGGCGATTTTAAGCAATGATATAACGTTTGGTATAGGTCCTGCCGGTACTGGTAAAACTTATCTTGCCGTAGCTTGTGCTACAGACTTATTTGAAAAAGAATTAGTGCGACGGATTGTATTGGTTAGACCAGCAGTGGAAGCTGGGGAGAAATTGGGTTTCTTACCCGGTGATTTGGCACAAAAAGTTGATCCATACTTACGCCCGCTGTACGATGCATTATATGATTTAATGGGTTTTGATAAGGTAAGCCGTCTATTTGAAAAAAATTTGATTGAGATAGCGCCGTTGGCATTTATGCGGGGACGCACCTTAAACAATGCTGCTATTATTTTGGATGAGGCGCAAAACACTACTCCGGAACAAATGAAAATGTTTTTGACTCGGATTGGGTTTGGTTCAAAAGCAATTGTAACCGGAGACATAACCCAGATTGATTTAGAAAAACATCAAAAAAGCGGGTTGATTGCCGTTGAACATATTTTACGCAATATTCGCGGAATACATTTTCATCATCTGACTAAAGCGGATGTAGTACGTCACCCGCTAGTTCAAAAAATTGTTGAAGCTTATGAAAATATTTAAGTAACAAAACTAAGAATAAAAAGAAGAAGCTATTGAGCTTATTTAGCTAATTTTATTCAGTTAATTCTTCTTCTATAATGTTTTTCTTGAGTTGATATTCTGTATTGCTTACTACAGTTAATTCTACATAAGCTGTACCACGGTTTTTAATGCCCAATTCTTTTGCGGCGCTTTTGCTCAAATCAATAACCCTGTGTTGCTTAGGCATACGATCGGTTACCTCAACATAAATGCTCCTATTGGTTACCGGAACGGTAACTTTTAATTTAGTTCCCAATGGCAGGGTCGGATGAGCCGATAAATTGGGGTTTTGCGAATGAAAAATATGCCCATTTGCCATTGGCTTACCCTCAAACCCGTCACTACCGCCATAATAACTGGCAATACCAGACATATATACCTTTTTGGTTTTATGGGTGGCTAATTTGGACGTTGATTTAGCTGAAGCCTGGGTTTTAGACTGAGTTTGACGAGTCTTATTAAGACTGGTCTTGGTAAGACTCGTCTTGAGATAACTGGATGTGGTGGTGTATTTCTTCGTATTTACATTGCCGTAACTAGAGGTAATTGTCCATCCGGTTAGAATTAAAATCAAGATTGGTTTATTTATAGCATATTTCATAGTGTATTATCCTATATTTCCTACAAATCCGAGCTGACGCCATGCTTCATAAGTTACTAAAGCTACACAATTAGATAAATTTAGGCTGCGTTGACCTTTTTGCATTGGAATCTTTACTGATTGTTGTCCTATATCGTTCAATACGTTTTGTGGTAATCCTTTAGTTTCAGACCCAAATACTAAAACATCTCCGCTAGTATAAGCAAATTGGTGATAATATATTGAACCACTTGTTTCAATCGCAATTAATCGTCGTAATAAAAAGTATTCTCTACATCCATCCCAATTATTGTGTACCAAGATGTTGGCATATTCATGATAATCAAGACCAGCCCGGCGAAGTTTTTTATCTTCAAGCGCAAAGCTAGGGTTCACCAAATGAAGGTCTGCCCCAACATTGGCGCACAATCGGATGATATTACCCGTGTTCTGAGGAATATCTGGTTCAATTAGCACTATTGCCAGTGTAGCCGAGTCCATTACCGTTTTTGTTGTGACTTGCGACATTTTATTAGATATCAATTTCAAGGATGCAGCGAGCTGCAGTGATCGTGGTACTGGATCTTAGCATATTTTATACC
>JAUPUP010000132.1 GCA_030917485.1 Pseudomonadota bacterium | reverse complement strand
TATTATTTGAAGATGCAAACCGAATTCGTATAAAACCAGAGAACATGATGGTTATTCGGTCTTTTGGCTATAACCTAATTCAAGCAAATTTAGTGAAGAAAAATTTTACAGCTCAAATGGAGGCTAATAAACTTAATTTCGATAACCTATTCGAAGCTAAAGGAGTTAAATACGATAAATCTATTCTATGAACAGCCCTGTGTCCATTTAATATTTATGTCCCAATTTATCCAAAAATTAATTTTAACACCAATTATCTTGATAAAGCATTAGAAATAAATTAGAATGAATCAACCAAATTCTGGAATTATTAATATCCATATCAATGATTATTATAATTGCAGGAGTTGGTTTAAAATGCCAATAATCAACAAAGTACCGAATAAAAAAATTAGCGTAAATCTGCAGGGTGCAGTAGGTATCGCAAGTACTGATGCTAATATCTTATTAATTGGGCATAGAAGTGGCGTATTTAGTGGCGCAGTGCCCAATTATCCACAACTACAACCAAAGTCCGGCTATCCACAATTAACCGCATACCGTGCTTATGATTTACCGAGTTTTAGTAGTGGTGATACGGCAATTAGCTATATGCAGTCTTTGGGTTTTACTGCTAAATATGGCTTATCTAGCAGCTTAGTATTTCCAGCACCGAACCAAGTGCTTACTTCAGGTAACGGATTATCAAACAATAAAGTAAAATTTAAACGGCAATTTCTCCAAGCTAGTGAAACTACAACTGAGGTAACCTTGCAATGGAATACTCCACCTACTGGCTTTGACTCGTTGGTGGGTAGCACTAAAGAAATCAGCGTCATTCAGGTTAACAGCTCAACTGATGCATCCACTACGGCAACAGCTACGGTACAAAGTGTAAGCCTTGATCCATGTCAATTGGTTTTAACTAATGTTGCAGGTAAATTTACTACTACAGCGCAAGTTACGGTTAGCTATATTGATACGAGTGCTAATGTACCTGATCCAGCCAGAAGTGATGAAATCTGTATGATGGTATATAGTGCAGTAAATAGTATCAATACTGCATTCCCATCAACTATCAATACTATAACCCCAACCATTAGCATTTGCTTTTTAAATCCAATGGATACCGGGTTTAATCCAAGCAGCACACCAATTCAGTATTTAAATAGCGATGGTAGCAATGCTGTATTGGGTACAGTACAAACTTTAGCTAATGGTAATACTGGCATTTACTTTGATATTACTCCGGCAAATTTTGGAGTGACCCCACTAACGGCATTAGGTAATACAGCAATTAGTAAGGATACAACCATCGGCGGTACTTTAGTCCAGGTTTTACCTGGAATTACTCCGGGCGGTGCAGGCATTGAACTAAAAGATATAGTAGGTACATTTGCGGTAGGTGATGCGGTTAGCATTACCCTTGATAGTACTCAGAATGTATTTAGCTTATTAAGCAAGTCCAGGCAATACCCGGTTAGCCCGTATGAAATTGCTAAGCAGTCAGATATTAGCAGCTCAAGCTCTAAATTTATCCCATTTTTTAACTATCTCAATAATGCTAATGCTCCGACTTCGGTTAATAGCGGTTCATTTTTTGCTATCGGTGTAGTTGCTAATATTTCTCTATCTAAACAACAAGCTGGTACTTTACCAGTGTTTGACACATCCACCGGCTCCTCTATAGGAGCACAGTATATTAGTGGTGCATATTACCCCTATGTTATGAAACTTGGTGATTATCCGCTGAGTGCTGCAATTGTAGCTAGTTCCTATGCTGGAATTATTGCTTGTAATGATATACCGTTTAATCCGGTGAATAATGTATTACTCAAATTGCCAGTTACGGCAGACTTAACTACGGTATTAAATGATTCAAGCTCAATTACTACGACAATTAATCTAGGCTGGACGCCGATTGCAGTTAATTCTAAATCACAGGTCTATATTGTAAGAGCGGTGACTGGACTATTGTACTTGCCGGGTACTGAAGTGCCCGACACTGAATATTTTCCGGTAACTGACTGGCAAATAATCGGTCTATGGAAGAAGTCGGTATTTCAAGCATTAAGCCAACCATCTTTTACTAATAAGCGCAAATCACAACAGCTAAAAGACGGCATTATTAATGCATTACAACCATTAGCCCTAAATTTTGAAACTCAGGGCATGTTTTACAATATGGCTAAACTAATTAATGAATTTGCAGTTACTGATGACACGGAAGACGCAGCCAAATATAACGTGGTTACTCCGGTATGTGTTACTCCAGAATTTAATGCAATTGATATAACGATGAACGTGGTGAGTTATCTACTTCAAAACACAACCACAGCTTAACCAGCTATAACCTGGAGCAAAGTTTTTAGGAGTATTAAATGGCAGGATTTTATGCAGAACGCGGCTTTATAACTTTAAACGGTGTACCTTTTACCGATCAGGGTAATATAAAAAGCGTGGTAGTTAATATTAACGAAAATCTAAACGATGTGCCAGGAATGACTACCGACCATTCAACGCCTGGTTTTACTCGTGGTAATACTACAGTTAGTGCTGTAGTAGAAATGTTCATACCTAACCAAGGCAATACCATACCCAACTTTTCGAGTTTGGATTATGAAACTAATAGTTATGCACTGGTAGTTGCAGCTAGTTCTAATGCCTATAACGGCAAATATGCGGGTAAAAACTACATTTTAAATAATATTGCTTATGATGGTGGCTCAAGCGGATTTGCCGGAGTTGGGCAAGTTGGCACAACCACTGTGAATTTTAAAGCACAAACTTATGAAGAGGTTAATTAATATGCAAGAAATACATACCCCTAATACTCAGGATGCTAACAAAGCTGATTCAATCATTAAAGCCATGAAGATTGCTCATGACCCCCGTGATAATGCTAAACTACCCGAGCAAAAGTTTAATGAACTGGAAGCTCAATATGATTTATTAAAGCAAATGCGTAGTGGCGTACATTGCAAATTTATCATTGAGCATGACGGTAAAGAATTCCCGATGCGCTTAATTTCTGAAATCGAACAGCAGGAATGCTTTTTAAAAGCACTAGCTGAATTTTACAAATTACCGGAGTATTGCCGTATTCATACTCACCTGATTGATCGGTATAACATGGTATTTATCCTAGAAAAAGCCCTAAGCTCCTCACCATTTAATCCTAATGATGGCGGTATATTTCTAACTATTAAGGCTCTAAAATCAATGACATCTGCTAGTTTAAGTTCATTATTTGCTAAATATACCGCAATGGATAAGCAATTAAACCCGTGTGTAGATGAAATGACTGATGATGAATTTGAATTTTTACTGGAGGAATGCGTAAAAAAGCCCGAATTAGTGAGCAGCTTATCGGTACTGCAATTGCAGAGGATAGCACATACTTACATCAAACATCTCATATTACTGCAGGACAAATAAGCTATTACCTATTATGGCGTAGTTGGCTCAACCAAAAGAGGAATGAGGAAGAAGCTAAACAGCTTGCTCTATTTGAAAAGCTAAGAAAACATGGCTGAAAATATTATACGGGTAGTTTTTGAGGATAATAGCTCGTCTGATATACAAGAGAATACCTCACCTCTAAACGATACTACTACCCCAGCAGAAAATATCTTAAATAGTTTTGCGGTTAAATTACAGCAAACTGTAGAATTGCTAATTAAAAATTTAAACTCACAAACCAAGCCTAACCAGGCTAATTCACAACAATCTGCCACTCAAAATCCAGAATTTGACTCTAAAACCATGAAGGATTTTAATGGTATATTCAAAGATATCACTCAGGATGGTGCTGCTACGATTAAGCAATTTAAAGAGGTAAATAAATCTCTACTTGAATTTAACAAGCAACTTAAAAATATTAAAGCCCCTACTGATAATAACGACAATTCAAAAGATAAGTCAACTAAAAATAGCCGTATTACTGCTGCTATAGCTAAAACAGGTATCGCGATACTAAGTGGTGGATTACCGCTTTATTATGCTACAGAGGCATTTAGAAATTATGCTGCAACTAATGCGCTGGACTATGGCAATAATTTAATGAATCCATTAGCATATGCAAGCCAAAGACGTGGCTTGCAGTATGAGCAGGATAAAAGTATTGCAGGTGGCATTGGCGCAGTAGTTGGTGCAGCATTAGGCTCAATTGTGCCAGGAGTTGGTGCAGCTTTAGGCATGGGGCTTGGCGCAACCGCTGGTTCACAAATCGGTAGCTTAGGGTATAGTTACTTTGGTGGTCAGGATAATGCGCAAGATCAGTTGCAATATGAAGTGAGCCAAAATTACACCAACCTAAAGCGTGGGAATGCACTATCTCAACAATTAGCTTCTATGTATGGTAACACCTTTAACAGTTCACCCAATGCTGTACCTGAGAATATGTTTTTATTACCCCAGTTTTTACAAATGGGCAGTATGAATCAGTTTGGTGGCAATTTAGCGCAATCTGATTTAGCGGGTGTTGCTAAAGTCTCTGATCGATATAATGCCAACCCGGCTCAAGTTGGGAGCCTGCTTACTCAAATTAATGCCTCAATTAAGGACATGTCTACCACCTTATTAAATGTAGATTTCCATGCTCAAAAAACTGGTGGTGATATTGTATCTCAATTAGCCGTAGCGGTACAACTTATGCAAAAAGGTGGACTATCTGCACCGGATGCAATTAATAAAGCGTTTAATCAAAGCCTATATGGCGTAACTTATGCTGGAGCACAAAATAATTACTTTCAAAGTTCATACATTAACCAGTACAGAATGCGCTCTTTAGGTAAAATTGCCGGGATTAATGTTGAAGGTATATTACAGAACGAGCCAAAGGCAATCGCTAAATTTAACCGCCTACAAACACGTGCTATAAATAATAGGCTAACTCCGGATGCAAATACCTTACTTATTAATATGGTTGCTCAAAATTTAGGCTTAGGTAATGGTACAATTAATACTAACACTGCTAATCAAGGAACAGTTACTCCATACAACGATATATTTAAGAACCTCAGCAACCCAGAAACCATTCAACACAAGAACTATAAGAATTTAGGTATCAAAAAGCCCGAGCAAGACTTATATAATGAAATTACACCACATGATTCATTTAAAACCTCAATTGCTGATAAATTAGTAGATAAAGGCAAGCAAAGCCTAACCCACGTATTAGCTGGGCAATATGTGGATAATTTACGCCGAATGGAAACCGATAAAAAATCCGGCAATATGGCAGACTATCAACATTTAGAGCGATTAAATAAAAACCTGGAGCAGCAAATTAAAGCATTAAATAAAAATACTCAGGCATTACAACATATCAGAGGCAGTTACTAATGACCGATAATGCATCTTGGTATAATGCACTTGGAATAACTGAACAAAGTTTACAACTATTCAATGGTTGGGATTTGCAAAATGCCCAGTATAACGGTGTAAACTTCTATATAGCAAATCCCTACGGCTCAGGTAGTATTACCAACAGCATAGATACCATAAATACAGCAACTGCGCTCATCGGCGTTAATGCCGCATTTCCGCTCAATAATAGTCTTCCCACAGGTACTAAAGAGCACCTGCAAGAAATACGCGATAATGTTAAACGTAAACTGGTAATTCATCCGCTAGTTAATACCAATACAAATATTATTGAAGACATGGGCTTTGAAGTAGAAAGATTTAACGGCATTGGCTTAATTGTTGGCGATAGCTACTATACCGCATATACCAATTTATATAACTATTTCTTAGCCCGGCAGGGCGATGTTACCTATAAATGCAGCGACCTAAATTTTCCTATCCACGCCGCAAGCAACGTGGTTTTACGGAAAATTTTCACTTCGTGAACGTCCGCTGCCGTATTAGTGCATCGCTATCCATCACGGGGGCAAGC
>JAUPUP010000015.1 GCA_030917485.1 Pseudomonadota bacterium | reverse complement strand
AATTGCTAACATAATATCCTCCTATGTTGCTATACTTGTATATCAGAATTTTAACATATTGACTTATTTTATGGTAAAGATTTTTTATCATTACCTAAAATATTATAAATTGTGCTCCTGCTCACTTGATATTGCTTGGCTATTTCTGTTATTTTTAGAAGAAGCGCATATAAACTCTAATGATTTATTAGATATTGAATATGTGGAAAGTACTCAAACTATAGTTATCAAGAAAACCAGTAAAAGATCTGCACGAATTGGGTGGAATGAAGCCTTTAAAGAGTTTAATGCCAAAAGTGCAAATGATATGTTAATTCCTGACATTTTTGATGATGAAGATTTGTGTAATGAAACAATTTAAAATATATGTGGCAAATCTAAATCCAACAATTAGAACTGAAATCAATAGACCAGATCAGTTGTAATTATCTCACCCGATGAAATGAATAACTTTTTAACACTGTGATAATTATACCAATTATCAGTAAAGTACATTCAAAAACTCCAACAAGAATTGAAATTGAATTAAATCAGACTGTCAATTATATACTTGGATTTGGCGAAAGTAGAGTAACTTTATGAAAAACAGCCATGTGTAAAATGGCTGTTTTTGCAATTACTAAAACATTAGAAACATTGAGTTACATAGCGGGCGGAGATTAAATCTGCAGTACCTTTGTTGGACTCGAAGAAATCTACATATTCATCAGGAGTTGCACCGTACTGTGGGTTGTACTCAAAAAGAGCGTAGGCTACATCATAACCACCATTTGCCGAAGGTAAGATGATAGTTTTTTGGAAGGTTGTCATACTTTGTCCTACATATTCCTTATCTTGCCATTCTTGCTTGTTCTTGCACCAGGTTTTTATATAAATATGCTCACTATCGGAACCATTTACATCATTGGTGATTTGTAGCCCTCTGGTTCCAGATGGATAATCAATATATAATTTTTGATTAGCGGCGGTGCGACCATATCTGGACTCATGACCGCCAGTTTGGCCAATAACTGAGTATTGACCAATCACTTTGCCAGTACCACCATCACAATCGGAACCTGTTCTGTAGTATCCCCAGTTATATTCACCCCACCAGCCACAGTTGTCCCAGCGATCGGTACCAATCTGGTATTCAAGTCCAGACCAGAATGAATTACTGGTTCGATTGGCAATACTATTGTAGAAAGTTCCAGAAATTCCATGACTAGTTATGGCATAACATGAGAGTAGTAAAATTAGTTTCAGTGTATTCATTTTTTTCATGATAATAATCCTTTTCATTGTGATTAGGCAGCCGAATAATTAAAGTTGTTCTAGCTGCCAAATATATTACTGTTGCGGTAAAATAATATCCGGTTTCTTATTCAAGAAGCTATAGCCATTCTCTTTTTGTAGTTGTGATAACTCATTGTTATGAATCGTCTTGCTGGCCGCTTTTAGGGTTGTTTGCAAAGAGTTTTGTTGCGCAGTTGGATAAACGCAGGTTAAACTACCTTGGGCACTATCATTGACAAAATAGACGGAGTGAGAAACGGTACGATAGGTCTCGCCACCAGTGGATAAAACCTGTGGTTTAACATCTAAATAGATGGTTCCAGTTTTTGCTTGCTCAAAATATTGATCGGCTGCAGTACCTGGTTGATAGACTGAATCCAGACCAACTTTTCCAACGGCAGAGATTTTATTAACCGAATCATTTAATTTAAAAATGATCGGGAAAGAGCTAGTAAGTTTTAGAGGGAGTTTTCCTTGATAGAAGAAATCACTATTTCCTACGGTTGAAACCACGATAGCATGTTTTCCTGGTGATACTTTGATCGAGGCATTTCCCATATTAAAGGTTTCGGTTTTACTACTGTTCCAATTTTGTGAACTGGATACGTCAAAGCTGGTGGTTTGCTCAATTTTGCCCTCAAACCCAAATATATTTGCTCCTCCTGCTGCTTTAACAGAAAAACCAAATTTTTCGCCGAGCCCCCACGAAAATCCTTCGGTACTTGACGAACTGATTGATGCAGTATTGAAGGTCTGATCTATACTGGTATTATTGCAAAACTCTGTCAAGATGATGGTGTTGGCTCGATTGCCCAAATTTCTGCTGATCACGGGATGCACCTGATAATTCGGGTCATTAACATCATGGTCAACTTGCTTGGCAAATGTCGAAGAAACCTTATTGAACGTATCGCTAGACAAGGATGTAGCTAACAATGATTTAAAATTATTGTTATTAAAAAACGATTTAACCAGTGGATAATCACTTAAACTATTATTGGAATAACGTAACGGAGTCCAATTGCTACTTTTAACCGCTTGTAAAATCCGATTTTGAAAAGCATTAACCATGACATTATTAAAATCATAGGTATTGTGCTGATTAATGGCAACATTGCTATATGCGAGCTGATTGGATTTTATTGTGCCGATTTGCGCATAAACATTATAGGTTGTCAGTTCACCAATTTCCTTGTTAAAGATAATTACGCCATTGCTATTATCAAATACAATTGGCATCGTCGGAGAGAACTGTGTTACCAGTCCATTAACTGCCGTTTGTAAAGGAATGTTTTTGGTGATATCTACTTTGGAGCCATTTTGTAAGAGTAGATTGATTTTGTATTTAATCTCATTGCCCACAAAGTACTTGTCTTTTTTATCGGCGATCAGCTCCAGAGATTTGATCGGAGATAATGAAACTTCAACTGTTACTGGTGTAATTGGCATTAGTGGATTTGGTGCATAGCTAACATTTATTAGATTTTGTCCTGCTTTTTCTGCAACCTGCTGGAATGTGCATCCCGTTTGATTTAGATTATCTGCGCGGCTTTTTATGTCACAGATTAACTGATCTTGTGGTATGTCGATTATGCTGCCATCAGAATATAGGGCTGTAGCGGTTATCTTGGCAAATGAGTTTATATAGGGAGTTAGTACAAAATTATTACGGGTTAGGTTAATTGCCAACATTTGTGCGGCAGTAACTTCGCCATCTAATATTGTATAAACGCCATCCAACTCCGCTTGAATTTCAAAATTACCGGTGTCGTAACCTGTAATGACTCCAGATTCATCTATTTTTACCGGACCATAAATCACTGCATATTTGACAATGTTAGTAACATTGGCGATAGAACCATCGGCATAGTTGGCGCGGACTAGCAGATTATTTTTGTTCCCTTTTGCTATTTTAGGGTCACCATAAATATTCAGCGATTTAACTAGTACCCGATCTACGATGATATTTCGTTCAAAAACCTTATTGGTTCCTAGACTTGCAGTGATGGTGGAAGATCCTTTAGCGACACCAGTAAGTAGTGCACGATCGATCTTGATTGCCGAAGGATCCGAAGATAGCCACTGCGCTGAGTTAGTAATATCAACTTTGCTGCCATTTGAGCAATTGGCATACATCGCAAGTTGCGCTGTTCCTCCAACAGGTAATGAGACGATATTTGCTGGTTCAACACTAGTACTAATTAGGCTAGAGCCAGTTCCGCAATATGATTTGATAACGGCGACTGATTTGGCGATCCGCTGTCCTTGGTACGTAATGTTGATGCTAGTATTACCTATTGTTTTGGCAGTAGCCTTACCCTTATCACTTTGATTATTGATATCAATTATGTTGTAATTACTGCTGCTCCAGTTGCTGTCGTAAGAGATATCGACCGTGTCACCATTTTTACAGATCAGTGCTGCCTGATAGCTAATGACATCACCGATTTCAATCGTGTCTGGTCCGTTAAGCTCCATCTTTTGTGCCTCAGCAAGGGTACATCCAGACCATCCCAGACTCACTGCAACCTTATTAAGTGTTTTATTTGCTGTGCTAGAATCACCAACACAACCGCTAATTAGTCCGCTAAGACATATAGCGGCATAGAGGATTATTTTATTGTTTTTCATTTTACTTTCCTTGAGTTTAAATTATATTATCTAACTCTTTGCAAGATAATTATATTCTGTGATTTTTAAGATATAACACTAGGGTATAAATTAGAGAAATTGATTATGGGAAAGAGATGTTGGCACGACTTATATCGGTGTGTAATTCAAAAGAGTTTTTATATTGATTGAGAAAATTATTTTGATGAAAAAGGGTAAAGTAATTTGATTGGACTATAGTCTGAGAGGAATAGAATGTTTCAACTGTTCTTAATACAGTAATAAATATAATAAAATTGTTAAATTGCAGGTGCAATGCTATTAATTCAATTTCGATTAGAAATTGCTTATAGAGATGAAACAGATCACATAAATTATCAAGTCTTAAACTAAAGATATAATGATGGCTAAATTGTAAGATATGATAGGTTGTATTAAAATTGCCATCACCTAGGTAATCCCCTGATAAGATACTGATGACGATAAATAATAGCCATGGAATAATAGTAATTCCGTATTTTTGTGTTTTCATGATTGTTTGAGAAAATAATTTAATTACACTATTTTATCTAGATAGCAAGATGAATATTGTCTCTTAAAAGGACATTTGTGAGCCATTACTTTGATCATTTGACCATATCTTGTGAACTAATACACAAATATGGGTTTCATCTACTATTTTCATAATTAGTTCTTTTAGCCATTTCTTTAATCCTTTTTACAAGTTACATTTACATTATTTTATCTTAACTTGTTTCTATTGGCATTGTCCTAATTATAGAGTGAACTATAGTTGTAATTTGGCGCGTTTTAAATATCAATGAATTTTAGCTGTCAAATATCTTTATTAACGTGTTGTCCCATTATGGGACAGTTCTTTTATCGGTAACTAGCTAGAATAGCGAGTATTAAAAAATAATATTTAATAAGTCAATCATGAAAACATCGTCAGTCAGAATAAATTTATACAGAATAATTACGGGTTTATTCGGTATGATTTTGATCGACTATCTATGTGATGGTAATTTAAATACTACATGTCATTTATTACAGGTTGGGCATAATTATTTTTTCCACTTGAACCCAGAGAATCTGCTTTGCTATTTTCATTTGCACAAACAATTATTGTTCACTATCGATGCGTTTGTTCGCCAAATTGGGCTAAATAATATTGTCCTTATTGTTCTTGCTAAATCATTAATAACCGCTTACCGCTCATTACTTATTTTAAAATTTAATATATCTCATCAACGTAATAATTTTAGCCACCAATATAAAAATTCATTTACTCTTCATACTGATATTAGTCAGGCTAATATTGCACTGCCATAATTACTTATCTGGCAATTTCTATCTTAACTTACCCTTATTTTACTGATTAGCAGTGAAGCAGCACTTTAAGCCGCTGCTAAGTCTAGTAGTTACATCTATTTAAATCATCTTACAAGGATATTTGCAATGAAACCGCGTAATAAAAAACTGTTACTGATCTTAAATTCACTCGTTTTGATGTCCTGTAATAGTGGTGCAAATTTATCAAATATGGCGCTCCAGTCAGAAAATGGCACTCCTTCATTACAATTTGAAACACTGGAACACTATGATGCCGCATCACAAGTAAAATTACACGACTGCAACGGTATAGAAAGTCAGTTTAATGGTAATAAATGTCTGGTACTGAAGTTGCCAGTAATCAGCTTGTCATATGCCGACATGGTACGTTTAAGTGGCGACTATATTGGTAATCCAGATCCTGGTCGTAATATTGGGCAACAGGCAGACTTAGCACAACGAGAAGCTAATTTTATGGTTAATTTTGATGCCTACAATAATTCAACCTATCAGACTTATCTGATCAAATATCTGACAAAAATCCGCAGCATGGATGAACGAAACAA
>JAUPUP010000131.1 GCA_030917485.1 Pseudomonadota bacterium | reverse complement strand
GATAGCATGGAGCCTGCACTACGCAACGGCTCAAGAATATTAATTGATACCGCACAATGCGAGATCATAGACAATAAAATTTATGCACTAAGAAATGAAAATCAGGTATTCATAAAAAGGCTATATACAGCATTCGATCAGAATAAAATAATTGCAAAATCAGATAATCAACTCTATCCGGAGCTGCACATTGATTTAACTGATAAAAATACTCATATCCAAATCATTGGACTTGCAATATTACGGCTGGAGGAGCCTTTATAGCCAGATAGTCGGCAAATAAATAGATAACTTGATTCGCTTCTGTACTAATCTTATTTCACAGCAGACTACCAAATTGGTAGTTTGCCGTGAAACAATTAAGAATAGTGAATTGCTTTTCTTCAAGTATACCCTACCATTATCCGGCTAAAATAAATTTTCTGGGGGGTGTAGCCTCAAAAATGGGGGTCTCCCCCTTATTTTTGGAATAATTTTAGGGGTGGATTGTCCCCGTTACGTCCCTAATTACAATATTTATAGTAAAATATCTAATATTATCAATATATTATTCACTATTGAATGGTATTCTATAACCCGCCCCCGATATCATTCATTTTATAGTGAATGGCGTCGAAGCAGGGGAATGCCCTAAAAAGGTAAGCCCAACGATTAAGAATATCATAATTAGAACATAAAACTCTAAAATGAATATTCTTCTAATGTTGGAATTAATTTTTATGGCTAATTATTATACGTTTTTCATGTATAACATATTTGTAATATATGTTCTTTTCACCTTACCACATTGCTAATATTTTTATAGTATAAAATGCCCACCCTATATGTAGAACGCACTAAAGACTGCCTATGCTAGAATCTCGGAAGGTAATTTTGCCTAAAAATACCCGTTTATATTACCCAGCGATAACATTGGTATAATGCTATTGTATATTACAATAGCATTATACCAATGTAAGTTTTTAAACATCTTTATTAGAAACGAATTGAAGTTGCTATGTATAAAATAAAACTATCGCCGTATCATAAAATTTTTTATAACGAATGGCTTCTGAATCAAGGTTGCAGCAAATATAACATTGCTTTTGACCAAACCCTATCTTTTAATTTGGATATAAAGAGATTAAACCACTCTCTTCATCGACTGGTTTCAGATTACTTAATTATTAATAGCCACATAAAACAAATAGATGGTGAAGTATACTGGGTAAAAAATTCTAAAATAATTGAGCTTGAATATTTTGATTCTTCGTATAATCATGAATCGATTTTTAATTATGTTTCTGCACCGTTTGAAGTTGAAACTAATGCTTTATATAGATTTGCAATTTTTGCTCAATCTGATGGAAATTATAGATTTATCGTGGTTATGCACCACTTAATTATTGACGGAAATTCATTTAATACACTAATAAATACAATATCTAATTACTATAATTCATCCACATATAAAATTAATTACTCTTTGTCTGAGCAAGAAGATATATTAACAACCAGCTCCAAATTGTTTAATACACAGTTAGAGCTATTTAGTTTACAACATAAAATTTTTTGGAATAAAAAGTTAAGCGGTACTGAACCTATTGATCTGAGGTGGGCAAAATCTGAAAGCGATATAGACCAAATTAAAGGATACAAGTTCAATTTTAACGCACAAGAAATAATGTCGAAGCTGGCTTGCATAGTAAAACAATTAGATATCACTATATATATTTATAGCCAATGTATATTTGCTCTTCTACTGTATAAATATACTAATCAAAGTGAAATTGCTATAAGTTATCCAATCACAATAAAAGAGCATGTGCCATTAATATCAGGTGCACAAATTAATACCAATATAATAGTTTATTCATTTAAGCCTACAACCACATTAATTGATTTATTTAATCAGAGTACCCAATTTATAAAAGAATCAAAAGCTATTGGTATAAGAGCAAGTCATTATCCAATAAATTATATTATGGATAAATTAAATAAAAATTTATTAAATGTGATGTTCGCATATACCAATTTAAAAAAAGCTTCTCTTACTTTTAATGAGGTAGAAGTAATTAAAATAAATTCTGACTTTAATATTGATTTGCCTACAACAATTATTCTTGAATTGGAAGAGTATAATAGCTCAATGGAATTCCGCATGAGGTATAATATCTCGGATATTGACGAAAATATAATAGCTAACTTCATAAGCCAGTATCAACATGTGTTTTTAAAAATATTAGATGATTTGAGTTCCGGTATTATTAATAAACCACTTAGAGAGTATTCAATATTAAGCAATGATGAGTATAATGAAATTATATATAAAAAGAATAACTCCATTATGCCTTATAAACCTAATCAGAATATACCAAAATTATTTGAAGAGCAGGTGTTAAAAACTCCCAACAATATTGCCCTAGTTTATGAAGGCAAAAGCATAACTTATACTGAATTAAATATCCGTTCTAACCAGTTGGCACATTATTTAATAACGAAATGCGATCTCAAAAATAATGATTTAGTAGCTTTATGTCTAGATAGAACAGAATACACGGTAATTAGTATACTAGGAGTGCTTAAGGCAGGATGCGCTTATTTACCTATAGATATTAACTCTCCGCCGAAAAGGGTTAGTTACATATTAAAGGATGCGTCCATAAAAGTACTAATTACTAATAATTATAGATACGAATCCATGCACAATATTATCAATCAGATAATTAAACCTCATGAAATCTCTTTGCCTTCAAAAAACACAAGAAAACAATGTGATCCGGTTAATTATGCTCAACTTTTTGATAATGAAATACTACTTATTGCTATAGATGATTACAATTGGCAGGAAAAATTAAATCAACAATTAGCTAATAATCCCGATATAAATATAGGGAGTAATAATTTAGTTTATGTAATGTATACAAGCGGAACTACAGGTATTCCTAAAGGAGTTATGCTGGAACAGCTTAGTGTAACATCAAGAGTGTTAGATATGATACAAAAAACTGGTATAACCTCAATCAGTAAATATTTATTTAAAACTAATTATGCATTTGATGTTTCATTTTCAGATATATTCATGACATTATTATCTGGAGCCTCATTATATATTACAAAATTTGTATTTGATATACATGAAATCCATAGCCTTATAGTAAAAAATGGTATAGATATTTGCCATTTTGTCCCCTCACAGTTGGAAGTGTTGCATGAGTTCCCTTTAAAAAAAGATATTTTTGATAGATTACAAATAATAAATGTGAGTGGTGAGAAATTTAGCAAATCATTAATCTTTAAAAGCCCAAGTATAAAATACGTTAACTATTACGGACCAACTGAAACAGGAGAAGTAAGTTGTGACATTACTGACCCAAAGAACCAATTATCGGAGCACTTGGAATTAGAAACGATAGGATATCCGTTGACTAATTCAAAATTATACGTTTTAGATGACTGTCTAAACCCTTTACCAATTGGGGCTATAGGGGAATTATATATCGGTGGAGCGAGTTTAGCTAGAGGATATATAAACCAAGCAAACAAAACATTAGAAAAATTTATTGCCAATCCATTTCAAACGGACAAAGAGAAAACATATAATGACAATTCTAGAATTTATAAAACTGGTGATTTAGTGCGTTATTTGCCAAGTGGCAACTTAGAATACATAGAGCGTATTGATAGTCAGATAAAAATGCATGGTTTTAGGATTGAACTAGATGAGATATCAGCTAAACTATCCAACTACTCCAATATAAAACATGCTGTAGTGCTTATCCAAGATGGGCAAACGAAAATTGGCAATAACCAAGCCTATCTAATAGCATATTATGTATCTGATAATAAATTAGACGAAGAGCTAATTTCTAATTATTTAGCTCAAGAACTACCAGAATATATGATACCTAATGTATTTGTACATTTAGAGCACTTACCTTTGACTACAAATGGCAAATTAGATAAGCAGGCGCTATCTAAAATTCATATTGTTGCTCATACAGATGATTATATAGCACCTAAGAATCATCTGGAGCAAAAGATTTGTTCAATGTATGCTGATATTTTAAAGTTAGAGGTGGATAAAATTAGTGCTAATGCTAATTTTTTTAAATTGGGTGGTAATTCTATTTTAGCCATAAGTTTAACATTTAAATTGCAAAGCTATCTTATTGTTAATGTTAATGATATTTTTGAATATAAAACCCCATCTAAACTTGCTCAATTTCTCGTACCTGCTACTAACAATTTAATTGATAGGTTAGAGCGGATTAAACTAATGTATTTAGAATTGCCTATTAATAAAAAATCTGATTATATAAAAATAAAGCAACAGCGCACTAAGTATCAACAAAATATACGGTCATTCACGTTTGAGAAAAAAATCAGGGGTACTTCCAGAATATTACTAACTGGAGCAACTGGGTATTTAGGCTGCCATATACTATACCAACTTTTATCTACAACTAATCATTTATTGTATTTACCTATACGGGCAAGCTCTAAAGAACTTTCCCATACTAAGCTGTACCACAAGTTCAAATTTTATTTTAATATTGACCTAAGCATATACTCTAATAGAATCAATATATTTCCAGCAGATCTCAGTAAGAATAACCTTGCATTAGATAAACCTGAATATGATAATCTCGTTAATAAAATTGATAGTATTATGCATTGTGCTGCCGCTGTCAAATACTATGGCGATACCAACACATTTTATGCAGAAAATGTACAAGCTACAATAAATTTGCTTGATTTAGCTAAACTCACACTTAATAAAGATGTTCACTATATTTCTACAATTGGAGTGCTTACACATAAACGTATATCAGATTATAATTATAATCTTTTTACTGAAGATATTTTAGACTTTAGTCATGCTAATCTGGATAGCATATATACTAAAACTAAATATGAAGGAGAGCTGGTTGCTATAAAATATAGAGAATTTGGGGTCAAAACTAACATTTATCGAATAGGAAACCTTGCTATTAATTTAAACACTAGAAAAACTCAAGAAAATATAGAAGATAATGCTTTTTTTCAGTGTGTAAAGACTGTATTAAATTTAGGAATGATTCCTAAAGAGTTAGATATGGTAGAAATATCACCTGTGGATTGCACAGCCTTAGCAATTACATTGCTATTTAACCAAGAAAAATTACTTAATCAGGTATATCATCTATTCAATCCTAAAAAGTATAGTTTGAGCAAAATTTTTAAGAATAGTAAGAGAATTAAGATTGTATCTTTGTCCACATTTATTGAAGCTATTACAGCACAATTAGCAAATAATATAGATATTCATCAGATTGAATTATTCGTCTTACACCAATGGGGATTGCAACCGGATATAAATAATTTAGCGGAACGTATTATCTTTCAAGATAAGACGAAGCATATACTTGACCAACTTAACTTCAAGTGGACGAATATTACTAGAAGAATGTCATATATTAGCAATATTTTTAATATTATAAGATAATCATAGTATTATCGGTTAAAAAATATTGAGAAAGCTGATGCATGCAATGTTAAAGCATGATAAAATTTATACTATATTTTATACATAATAAAGGCAGTGCAATATGGCTAAAAAAAGATCTAAAATATTTGATGAACTTGAACGTATAGCTCCTCTGGTTCCCACTCCAATGTACTGGCTAGACACCAACTATGTAATTTTAGGCGGTAATGATGTATGTTTGGAAGCTATCGGAAGTAAGGCAAACAGTATGAGTGAGGCATTGGTAGGTAAAACATATTATGAATACTACCCAAAAGAAATTGCTGATGAATTAACTAGATTGGCTAAAATAGTTTTAGATAAAAAACAATCAACAAAAACAGAAGAAAAAATTATTGATGTAACAACTGGTAAAGCTAGGTATTATGAAACCGGAAGGGCACCTCTATTTGGAGATAATGGTGAATTAGTGGGGACTATTTGTTCAGCAATAGAAATTACAGGCAGGATAGAATCAGAGCTCCTAGAATTAGAAAACCAGGCACATATAATCCGTGCTGAAGCAGATGAAGAGTTTCGTATTAGAGTTGGAAAAATGGTACATGATATTGGTGCACCTGTAGCCAGTATAATTGCACTAGCTAAAACTGGTGAATATATACCAGAGGCACAACGAGTTGCATTAAGGAATGCAGGTATTCGAATTAACGATCTAACTAAAAATTTATTAGTTCAGTATGAACCTAATAAAGATACGGAGGCTGCACCAAATGAACGGCGCAATTTATTAGTTTCAGATGCGATAAATCAAATTCTAAGTGAGAAGAGGCTACAGTATTATGAATCGTTGATTAAATTTGAAACTGATTTTAGCCAAAATAATAGCCATTTCATTTTTACAAACATTGACGCTGCTGCATTTAAACGCGCCTTATCTAACTTAATTAATAATTCAGTAGATGCTTTTGATGGAAAAGCTGGTATTGTTACGGTAAAACTTGAATGTGATACTGACTCAGTTTATATTATCATCAAGGACAATGGTAAAGGTATACGACCTGAAGTTATTAATAAAATTATGGATAATATTAACGTAACTGATGGTAAGAAGGGTGGGCACGGACTTGGCCTAGCTCAAGTGAGAGAGACTCTACAACTTAATGATGGAAAATTCAAGATAAACTCAAATGTTGGAGTTGGTACTGAAATAACCTTAACTTTTCCCAAAGCTACTACCCCATCATGGATTGCTGATAATATAAAAGTCTATGCAGATGATATTGTGGTTATTCTAGATGATGATAGTTCTATACATACCGCTTGGGAGTCGAGGTTTGCAAGTGATGCCCCCAAACTTAGTGGCAGATTGAATCATTTTGAGTCAGCTCAAGCAACAATAGATTTTATAAATAACTTACCTATCGATGATAAAAAGAAGGTTTTTTTACTGGTTGATTATGAATTATTACACCAAAAATTAACGGGCTTAGATGTAGTAGAACAAACAGGAATTACTCGATCTATTTTAGTAACCAGCCATAATGAAAATTTAGATATACAAGCAGAAGCACATAAAACCCATACCAAAATTTTACCC
This sequence comes from Pseudomonadota bacterium, assembly GCA_030917485.1. Taxonomy (GTDB): domain Bacteria; phylum Pseudomonadota; class Gammaproteobacteria; order Burkholderiales; family UBA11063; genus Aquella. The sequence continues at coordinate 12,936 of JAUPUP010000131.1, read as the reverse complement.
AAACTATTAGTTGCAGAGATTCCTATTTCAGTGATTAATATTGAAGATAACGCTCAAAATAACGGTGAACTTAGAAGTTATCAGAAACAAGTTGATATGGTAGTCATTGATGACAATGTAATGCTAACGGATACTCTTGGAAGTACTATATTTAAAAATAAGAATGTCGATATCTACAATGATCTACAAATATTCTTTGCAAATGTGAAACAATATACAAAAGGCACAAAGTTTCTTATAGATAATAGTTACGAGAATTATAATGGTGAATTGCGTGAGATTAGAACATTGAGTGCAGGTTTTGATTTAGCGAAACTGCTTCATGAAGATGGATTTACAGAGCTTTATCTTTTTTCTGGGGATACATTTAAAAATATACCGGATTACTTAAGAGTAATCAACAAAGCTGATATAGATAAAATTGAAGCGTTAATAGCTACTGATTTTGAAAAGCATGAAAAGCTCGATTTGGGACAACAACTGTTGAATATTATAGAAAATTTTAATAGATTAAATTCCCATATGACTGGTTATAATACATTTTATGAGATTACAGATACGGTATATGAAATAAAGGAAAAGCCGGCAAAAATTGCTGCTTACCTTGATAAGATCGAAAAAATTGGAGAAAATGTAAGAAATGATCTTCAATACGAGGTGTTTACCATTTCTAAAGCTCGGAGAATATTTAATAAAGAAGACACTCGAGAAAATGATTTACTTGAGTGCGATTTTGAATCGAATCTTATAGATAGTAAACTAAAATTTGCTTTAAATGAGAAGCAAAGTATACTTAATCAAGATATTAAGCGCACCTTCAAATATATGGGAAACATCATTATTGTTGACATGATCTTACTAAACTTATTCAAATATTCAGCAACACAAATTCAACAAAGTAATAGAGGTCAAATTGATATAAGTATAAACAAGCATGGCAAGAACAATAAATTCTTCCTCAAATATAGTGCACCAGGAGTTAAGGCAACTACACCAGAAAATGATAGTCATTATGCTAAAAATTACGAGTTTTGTAAGAATGCTATGCACTTATTTGGTGGCAGTTTAACCACAAATATACTGATTGATAATTCGGTAGAATTCATACTGTCCTTCCCCAAAATTCAAAAAGGTTGAGTCGCTACCTAATATATGCGCTCATAAATAAAATAGGCAACTTTTAAATTGCCTATTTTATTTTGCTTATTCCCCCCAATATTGCCACTACTAAAATTCCTATCCATTTGCTTATTCAAAGCTATTTCTATAACCTTTAAGGTTAACTTAGTTCAATTTTTGTGGTTTCAAGTTATAAGTTTTATTGACGGATTATACCCAATAGGGTATAATAATGCCATCCATTAGAGAATAAAAGTGGAATTTAATATGACTTATACTTAATAATATAGGTTATAAGATACATTTTATTACATATAAATAAACTAACTTGATGATAATTACAGTAACAATAAAAATAACCCAACAATTGTAGTGTCTATTTAATTTGCTTTAATATAAAAGTGTACGGTAACATCAACTTACAGTTTTTTTATTTACAGAAAGGCTGTTACTCATGCTAGCACAACGAGAACAAATCAAGAAGTATTTGCTCACTCACAAAAAAATTAGTACTTGGGAAGCTATACAAAAATTCAGGATCACCCGGCTTGGTGCACATATCTATGAATTACGCAAGCGTGGCATGAATATTGGTGCACAACGTAAACGTAATTCTAAAACAGGTACTTGGTATAACGAATATTTTACATTGTGAGGTATGCTATGGAAATTAGAGCTGTTCCGGCTATTAAGTGGGTAAAACTCAACCGATTTTGTCAGTTGACTGGCATCACTGAAATGGCGGTACGTAAAAAGCGCCATGAGGGTAAATGGAATGAGCAAATTGTTAAATGCGCTAAAGATGGTATGTTATATGTAAATATTGAGGAGTATCAAAAGTGGATAGAGCAGTCTTAAAAACTATTCCGGAAGGGTTGGAAGTACGCAGCAACACAATACGATTACATTTTATGTTGAGTGGTATTCGTTGCAGAGAATCGGTTAAATTAGAGGCAACTAGACCGAACCTTAAATACTGTGCAAATTTACGGGCTGAAATCTTAAATAAAATTGCCCGCAATGAATTTGACTATAGCCATTATTTCCCCAATTCAAAGTTTGCTAAACGCTTAGGTATTATTAAGGATATCCGGATAGTAAAATGTAGCGAACTATTGGAGCAGCAATTAATCAATTATGCCAAAATGGTAGACAATGGTTACTTGTCACCTTCTACGTTGGCGGGTTACCGCAAAATTATTACTGGTAGATTAATTCCAGAGTTGGGTGATTACCTTATACAAAATTTGACCTCTTCGGTAATTCGTCAATGGCTAAGTAAGTTTGACAACACCACTGAGAAAACCATAACTAATTACCTAACCCCATTAAGGCATATGCTGGATGATGCATTAAACAATGAACTTATCACTACAAATCCGATGGAAGGTGTAGCGGTAGATAAACTACTCCGGGTTATTGGTAAAAAATCTGAATTTGAAGTAAATCCCTTAACTGAAACAGAAAAACAAGCAGTACTTAACGCAGCAGATGGGCAAATAAAAAATTTATTTCAGTTTGGGTTTTGGTCTGGTCTTAGAACCAGCGAATTAATCGCCTTAAAATGGGCTGACATTGATTTGAAACGCAAAATTGCTAATATTCATCAAGCTAAGGTTTGCAACGTTGAAAAATGCACTAAAACCAAATCTGGGATACGGGATTTAGTTTTACTGCCTAAGGCACTTGAGGCATTAGAGAATCAAATTAATTATACTGGTGATAGCGAATACGTATTTCATAATCCCAACACCAATCAAGCGTGGGCAAACAGCAATAAAGTATCTGATGTTTGGCGTAAATTATTATTGGGGTTAAACATTCCGTACCGGAATTGCTACCAAATGCGCCACACTTATGCTTCTACGCTACTTAGTAATGGTGAAAATATATTCTGGGTAGCTAACCAGATGGGACATAAAGATATAGATATGCTAATTAAGCATTATGGGCGTTGGATACCTAAGCAAGATGGTTATAAATTTGTTGGAGATTACTAATGAATCGGGCGACAACAATAAAGCAGAATAAGTGGATACCAATAAAGGAATTTTTAAAAGAAATAGACAGACCAATGCGCCATGTGTATTACCGTACTGAGAAACGCGACTGGTATGACGGGTTTGTGATTAAAAAGGGGCATTATGGCAGATATGAATATGGATGTTTAGAGGATTATAAAAAATGGAACAACCTGGTGTAAAAATTGCTTTGCCACGTGGTATGCAATTACATGGCAACAATATACGCTTTGACTTTACTTTTAATAAAAGTCGCTATAGAGTAACGACCAACATAGAGGCTCACACCAAAAATATTGAACGGGCTACTAAATTATTAATCTCGATTAAAAATGACTTGGAGCGAGAGCAATTTTATATAAGCAATTACAAGCGCATGTTCACTGATATTAAACAGTTGGAGCCACTTGATAATAACTATGCTAAACTACAACAGCAAAAACCTATGCTACAATTACTCGAGGAGCAATTACAACGTTATGAGCTTGGCTACAATAATAGAATTATAAGTTATGCTACCTTAATGAGCTATAAGGGCGTGTTTAAGCAACATTTAATCCCATATTTTGAAAATATAGCTTTAGCGATGGTTAATTCACAACTTATTGAAGAGTTTGTAGCTTCACGTCAATTAAGCAAAAAAAGATTAATTGTAATATTAACCCCACTGCGGGAAATCATGCGCAGAGCCAGAAAGAATAATTTAATTGCGGTTAATCCATTTGATGAATTAGATAAAAATGAAATAAAACTCCATAGTAAAACAACCGACTATGAGGTTGATCCCTTCAATACTACTGAAAAGGAAGCAATTTTACAACATACTACCGGGCAAATTAAGAATTTTATCCAGTTTGCGTTTTGGACTGGTATGCGGGTTGGTGAAATATTTGCACTCACTTGGGATGATGTAGATTTTGAGAATGAGATAGTTCATGTAAATAAAGCCAAATCATTAGGCGGAATAAAATCCCCAAAAACTAAAGCTGGGGTTCGGCAAGTGGAGTTAACTCCACTGGCATTGGATGCCCTAAAAGCACAATTACAATATACAGATAAATCTGATGGCAATAACATAACAAACAACACTGCTCATGGAATAGTATTCAAAAATCCGGTGATTAATGATGCCTGGTCTCGACCTAATATCTTCCGCCGACATTGGGTTAAAATTTTAAAAGCAGCAAATGTTAAATATCGTAACCCGCATCAAATGCGTCATACTTTTATTTCCTACATGTTAATGATGGGCAATAGACCGGAAGTGCTCTACCGAATAGTTGGTCATGAAAACACAAAAACTATCTATGAAGTATACGGCAAATTTATCAAAGGCGAGAATCTAGGTAAAAAGCTGCTAATAGTTTAGACAATGGTTGAGTACAATTGCATACAGAATTTTAATTTTATTATAGCCCAACTTTTGGGCTTTTTTCTTTTTAAACTTAATTTATCATTTCAATTTTATTTACAGCTCAACTCAATTTTACTGCATTTTTTAACCAATCTACCACCGTATAAATGCCGTATAAATATCCACATAATTTATACTACAGATTAATTTCTTGGGACGTGTTTGGGACGTAAAATTGTAAAATAGTGGTAAAAAACGGTAAAAAATGGCAATTTTTGGGGAAAACGCCCACTGCAGAAAACAGTCCATTTTTAGCGGATATGTTCAATATTATCAGTAGTTTCAAGGGGTTTTTGAGGGGGAAATTTTAGACGTTAAAAACTATGGTGCGGAAGAAGAGACTCGAACTCTTACGCCTCGCGGCGCTGGAACCTAAATCCAGTGCGTCTACCAATTTCGCCACTTCCGCAAATGAGGTAATAATCTTACACTAAACTAGGGTGTTTATGCAATTATTTTTATTCAGGTTTTATATTTAAATTTGACATGTAAATTTATATCTTACTTAGATGATCTTTGAATGTGGGCTTTTTTTAGGTAAGCCGTAATTTCAAGAATAACTTGTGGCTGTTTCAGCATTGAAGTATTGATTTTAAAATCAGTGATACTATCATAATAATCCTTACGCGAACGATATAGTTCAGCAACTTTATTACCAATATCTACATTATTAAACAGCGGGCGTCTAGCAATAGACTTAGATAAGCGCTCGACTAAAATATCTATATCTGCATACAACTGAATCACAACATTTGGTCCATTAGTAAGGATAGTTCTATTTTCCATCCTGGTTATACAGCCACCACCAACAGATAACACAAAGCCATATTTATTATCAATAATTCGGCGTAATTCATCAGTTTCACGGGTGCGAAACCCAGCCTCACCCTCAATCTCAAATATAGTTGGAATATCTACCCCACAATGTTGTTCAATATTTTTATCTAAATCATAAAATTCTTTGCCTAGATTATCCGCCAAAGCTCTGCCAACAGTGGTTTTACCAACCCCAGTTATTCCAATCAATACTATGTTAATATTCTTATCCATGATACTTTTTAGATTATATAATTAAATAACTAATTTCCATATTTAGTATATTCTATAATTTGCTGGCAAAAGGAAGATAACTAAGACAAAAGCCACGCATCAATGCGTGGCTTTTGTCTAACAACTTCTATATTAGTTTGCTGCTGATGCAGTAGGTGCATTTGCTGCAGGAGCTGATGCATCCACTACAACAGTAGATGACGCTTCTGTAGTAGTTGTAGATGATGCTGCCATTGCAGATGCAGGCTCTGATGCACTTGGAGCTGATGCAGCGCCACTGCTAGAATTTTCATTGTTAGAACAAGCCACTAAAGCAACCCCTGCTAATAATGCAACTAATAATTTTTTCATAGGTAAATCCTTTTAAAATAATAAATAACTTAATGTTAACCGACAACAAGTGGCATGATTATAGCATATCCACAAGAATAATAAATCACTTTTTTATAAAAATCTCGACAGCTTATGCCTTGTTTTTATGTTTTTTAATATAGTCAATAGCCTTCAACTCTGCAATTGCCAGCTCTAAAGCAGCCTGAGCTTTAGCTACATCTGCAGTAGCAGATGCAGGAGTTTGTTTAACTTTCGCCAATGCTTTAGTTTTTTGCTCAATCAGGCGCTCTTCATCCAGTTCCGTAGTTCTCTGCGCAATATCCGCCAAAACTATCACCTGATTTTTTTGCACTTCCAAAAAACCTCCAGATATAGCAAAAATCAGTTGGTCAGCTTGATCTGGCATTTGCAGCCTAAGCACCCCAGGTTTTAATTTACAAATTAACGGAACGTGATTCGGAAAAACACCAATCTCACCTTCACTACCGGGAGCCACTAAATACTCTACATCACCAGCAAAAATCTGCTTTTCAGAGTCAACCACCTCTATTTTCATAGTATTACGGTTTGCCACCATGCTTATGTTCCTTTTTTGCTTACCGACGATCACGCTTTGTCAGCATTTGCTACAGCTTCTTCAATACTGCCAACCATATAAAAAGCCTGCTCTGGCAAATGATCATATTCGCCATCCAATATACCCTTAAAGCCACGAATAGTATCTTTCAATGATACATATTTACCTGGTGAACCAGTAAATACTTCCGCCACAAAAAATGGTTGCGATAAGAATTTCTGGATTTTACGCGCCCGCACCACGGTTAATTTATCTTCTTCAGACAATTCATCCATACCTAAAATTGCAATAATATCCCGCAGCTCTTTATATTTTTGTAACGTCGCCTGCACTCCACGAGCCACATTATAATGTTCCTCACCCACAACTAATGGATCTAACTGCCGCGATGATGAATCTAATGGGTCAACCGCAGGGTAAATCCCCAAAGATGCAATATCACGACTCAATACCACAGTTGCATCTAAATGGGCAAAAGTTGTAGCTGGAGACGGATCAGTCAAATCATCTGCAGGCACATACACAGCCTGAATTGAGGTAATTGAACCAGTCTTAGTAGACGCTACCCGCTCCTGAAAACGCCCCATTTCTTCAGCTAATGTCGGCTGATACCCAACCGCAGACGGCATACGTCCAAGCAAGGCAGATACTTCTGTTCCAGCTAAAGTGTAACGATATATATTATCCACAAACAATAATACATTCCGTCCTTCATCCCTAAATTTCTCAGCTATGGTTAAACCAGTCAATGCAACACGTAACCGATTTCCTGGCGGCTCATTCATCTGCCCATACACCAGCGATACTTTATCTAATACATTGGAATCTTTCATTTCATGATAAAAGTCATTTCCCTCGCGAGTACGCTCACCCACTCCGGTAAATACTGAATAACCGCTATGCTCAATCGCAATATTACGAATCAATTCCATCATATTAACCGTTTTACCAACCCCAGCTCCACCAAACAAGCCAACTTTACCACCCTTAGCAAACGGGCATAATAAGTCGATTACTTTAATTCCTGTTTCAAGTAATTCAGTAGTTTGTGAAATTTCATCAAATTTAGGTGCGGTTTGGTGAATTGGACGTAATTCTTCGGTATGAATTGGGCCAGCCTCATCAATAGGATTACCTAATACATCCATAATTCTACCCAGAGTACCCTTACCAACCGGTACTGAAATTGGCTTACCCGTATTAACCACATCTAAACCACGCTGTAACCCATCGGAGCTTCCCATAGCAATACTACGCACAACACCGTCTCCAAGCTGTTGCTGTACTTCAAGCACCAAATCACCACCCCGAGCCAACTTAAGTGCATCATAGATGTGTGGTACCTTATTATGCGGAAACTCCACATCGACTACAGCGCCAATAACTTGGATTATTTTCCCTTGAATATTTTGTTCCATTTTTGCATCCCTTAAGATTAAATTTTTTGCCCAACTTTTATATGCAGCTTAGGCATTTTGTAAAGAACTCGCTAACGCTCGTTAAACTTTTGTACTAAACCGCAGCGCTACCAGCTACAATCTCTGCCAACTCTTTAGTAATCAACGCCTGCCTTGATTTATTATAAATCAACCGAAGCCCGTCAATTGCTTCTTTGGCATTATCAGTTGCCGCCTTCATTGCAATCATACGTGCTGCTTGCTCTGATGCCATATTATCCGCAACACATTGATAAATTACTGATTCAACATAACGTCTAATCAACTGCTCCAATACTTCAAGAGCTGACGGCTCGTATTCATAATCCCAAGACACACCATTAGTGTGCTCCAAATCTTTTTTATCTAGTGGCAATAATCGCTCCAAAGTAGGCTGCTGTTTCATAGTATTTACAAAATGCGAGTATATAACATATACCGCATCTAGCTTACCTTCACGAAATTCATTCAAAAAGTGAGAAACTGGACCAATCAACTGCTCCATATGAGGTACATCGCCAAGCCCAACTGCAAAACTAGATATATCTGAATTAATTCTATGCGCTGCATTATATCCTTTGTGACCTAAGGCACACACCTCCACCGAAGTTTTTTCAGAATTTAATTTGCGGACAGTCTCATAAAATAACTTAGTTGTATTAGCGTTTAATCCACCACACAAGCCTTTATCCGAAGTTATCAGAATAATTCCAACTTTTTTTTGAGACAATGATTCCCGTAAAAATGGTGTAGCATTACGTGCATAAGGATTAACCAATGCTAAGTGTGTCATAACCCGACGAATATTGTCCGCATAAGGTCTAGCACCCTTCATTCGTTCTTGGGTTTTCCTCATTTTGGAAGTTGCCACCATTTGCATTGCCCGAGTAATTTTTTGAGTGTTTTGGACACTTTTTATTTTACTGCGAATCTCTTTGGCTGCCGACATTTTTTACCCTTAACTTAATTTTATACTTTATACTTAAATTTAATTCTATACTTAACTTTTCAAATTATTCAACCGAAAAAATAGACTTAAATTCAACTAAAGATTTTTTAATTGTTTCTTCATCATTCCCAGATAATTCACCAGTTTTGTTAGTGTTTTCTAATACCTGTGGCGAATTAGCCCGAATAAATGATGCAAACCCAGACTCAAAAGCCAATGCCTTAGATACAGGGATATCAGAATAATATCCATTATTTGATGCATACAAAGTTAAAGCCATTTCAGCTTTGCTCAATGGGCTAAACTGTTTTTGTTTCATTAGTTCAGTTACCACCTGACCGTGGGTTAATTGCTTACGCGTAGTCTCATCTAAATCTGAAGCAAACTGAGCAAAGGCAGCTAACTCACGATACTGCGCAAGCGCCAAGCGCACTCCACCACCCAGCTTTTTAATTACCTTAGTTTGTGCCGCGCCACCTACCCGTGATACAGAAATACCAGGGTTAATTGCCGGTCTAATCCCAGAATTAAATAAATCAGTCTCTAAGAAAATTTGTCCATCAGTAATAGAAATAACATTGGTCGGTACAAAAGCTGATACATCACCAGCCTGAGTTTCAATAATTGGTAATGCGGTCAATGAACCTGTTTTACCTTTAACTTCACCCTTGGTATATCTTTCTACATACTCAGCATTAACTCGAGCAGCACGCTCTAATAAACGTGAATGTAGATAGAAAACATCACCAGGAAATGCCTCACGACCTGGCGGACGGCGTAACAACAGGGATATTTGCCGATAAGCTACAGCCTGTTTAGATAAATCATCATAAACAATCAAAGCGTCCTCACCACGATCACGAAAATACTCACCCATAGCGCAACCAGAGTATGGAGCAATAAACTGTAATGCTGCTGCCTCAGCTGCAGATGCTGCCACAACTATTGTGTGAGCTAAAGCACCATGTTCTTCAAGTTTACTTACCACAGTAGCAATAGAAGAGGCTTTTTGCCCAATAGCAACGTAGATACATACAACCCCCGTATTTTTTTGATTGATAATCGTATCAACCGCTACCGCAGTTTTACCGGTTTGGCGGTCGCCAATGATTAATTCGCGTTGACCACGCCCAATCGGCACCATTGAATCAATTGCTTTAATACCAGTTTCTAACGGTTGTGACACTGATTGCCGCGCAATTACTCCAGGAGCCACTTTTTCTATCGGTGAAGTCAGGCTAGTATTAATTGGACCTTTACCATCAATTGGACGACCTAACGCATCTACCACCCGCCCCATTAATTCTCTGCCCACAGGCACTTCTAAAATGCGCCCAGTGCAAGATACTTCATCACCCTCGGTAATGTGTTCATAATCACCAAGTATTACCGCACCAACCGAATCACGCTCTAAATTCATCGCCATGCCGTATACATTACCTGGAAATAGAATCATTTCACCTTGCATAACATCGGTGAGTCCGTAAATGCGGACAATACCATCAGTAACCGATACTACCACCCCTTTTGAGCGGTAATCGCTACCAGATTTAGTTGCCTGAATTTTTGATTTGATAATATCACTAATTTCAGAAGGATTTAACTGCATGAATTACCCCTAATTTTTAATTTATTAAATAATTAATACGAAACGCCACAACAAATCAAGCTCAATTAGATTTACTTATAAGCTTTATTCTATTGATGAGGTTAATTTAGTGAGCGTCTAATTTATAACTAACTTATAAGCTGCGCCGCTAATTTTGCTAAACTACCTTTTACCGATGCATCAATAACTGTATCATTGATTAACACTCTTATACCACCGATAAGCTCTGGACAAACCTCAACCGTAGCGGTTATAGTTTTACCAAATTTAGCAGTTAACTTTTGTTCAAGTTTTTTCTTGTCTGAGTCATTAATGGAAAAAGCCGATTGAACCAGAGCCTTTGCCATATTTCGCTCCTGTTCTACTTTTTGTTCAAATAAAACATATATATCTGGCAACACTTGCAGCCGATCATTATCACAGAGCAGAAAGAGCAAATTTCTCAACTCTTGCTGCGTTTGACTGGTAAACCCATAAGTAATGTCGACAACTTCCTCACCGCTTAAGTTTGGATTACCAATTAAATTGTTAAATTCTTTAGATTGTGCAACCTGACTTAAGAGTCTTAAATTAGATAACCAATCATCAACCGTATTGCCTGATTGTGCTAATTCAAAAATAGCATTCACATACGGATGTGCCAAACTTGTTTGATTCGCCATTGTATTATTATAACTCCGCCATAATATTAGCTAGCATTGCCTCATGTTGCGCATGATTAATCTCTGCTTTTAGTATCTGTTTTGCGCCTTCTAGCGCCAAAACCGATACCTGATAACGCAATTTTTCTTTAGCACGCACAAACTCTTGTTCAATCTCTGCTTTTGCATTAGCTAGAATTTTTTCGCCCTCTTTAGCTGCACGATCTTTTGCCTCTTCAACAATTTGATCTGCACGCTTCTGCGCGTTTTGCATTATTTCGGTGGCTCTTACCTGAACATGTTTTAACTCTTCAGCAACTCGTGATTCAGCATCTAACAGTTCTTTTCTACCTTTTTCTGCCGCAGCCAGTCCATTGGCAATCCGATTAGCACGCTCTTCAAGCATGTTATTCAGCGGTGGCCACACAAATTTCATGGTAAACACTACCAAAATAGCAAAAGTAATCGCCTGACCTAGCAGTGTTGCATTGATATCCACGCTACCATTCTCCTAAAATTGATCGGTTAGCTATAAGTTTAAACATTGAATTATAAAAATTACAAAACTCAGCCAACTAAAAAATACCACTTAAATTATAAATAAGCTAAAATTAAGCTAACTTAAGCAGCAGCTTTTACCAAACTTAATGCAGTACTCAACAGCGGGTTGTTGAAGATAAACAATAAAGCAATACCAACACCAATCATGGAAATAGCATCCAACAATCCGGCTACAATAAATAATTTTACTTGCAACATTGAAACTAATTCCGGTTGACGAGCAGCAGATTCTAAAAATTTACCCCCCAATAACCCAAAACCAATTGCTGTTCCACAAGCAGCCAAACCAATCATGATTGCAGCAGCAACCGCAGTTAGTCCAGATACATTTGAAATCAAAGCTTCCATAACACTAAACTCCAAAAAAATAAAACAAAGAACCAAAATAAAACTCTTACAGTACAATAGCTTATCAAGCTATGCACTTGCAAAACTTAATGTGACTCGGTTGCCAAACTTAAATACACTATAGTCAAAACCATAAACAGGAAAGCCTGCAAAGTAATTATCAGTATATGAAAAATTACCCAAGGACCGCCCAGTATCCATTGCGACCACCACGGCAAAAGTGCAATCAGTATGAAAACCAATTCTCCAGCATACATATTACCAAACAACCGCAACGCCAAAGACAAGGGTTTAGCCAATAATTCTATCAACTGCAATAACAGATTAAGCGGAGCCAGCTTGATGCCAAAAGGAGCGCTAACCAACTCACGTAGCCAACCAAAAACCCCTTTGGATTTAATTCCATAACCAATAATCAAAAAGAAAACTGAAATTGACATGGCAAAAGTTGCGTTTACATCTGCCGAGGGCACCATACGCCAATGCATTTCTGGATTACCAACGGCATGAATTATAACTGGAGCCAAATCTACAGGCAACATATCCATAAGGTTCATTAAAAAAACCCAGCAGAATATGGTTAACGACAGTGGAGCAATTAATTTACTGTGTGCACCATGGTAAATATCCCGCACCTGAGCGCTTACCATGTCTAAAATTAGCTCTACAAATAGCTGAAACTTACCCGGATTCTCAACTTTAGCACTTCTGGCGACAATTGCCAAACCGAGCAAAAAAATAAATCCGAGGACTAAGGATACTGCAAAAGTATCTATATGTATTGACCAAAACCCTCCGGCAGGAGCACTGGTTAGGGCAACATTTTCATGTGTCAAATGATGAATTATATATTCAGTTGAGGAAGCCATTTTTATTAC
>JAUPUP010000130.1 GCA_030917485.1 Pseudomonadota bacterium | reverse complement strand
CTATTTAAAGATGATAAATCATTAGAGCGATTAATAACACCTTTCCTATTTGATGCGGGTTCAAGAAAGCTGCCAAGTGAATTTAATATTAATTTTGTGCATAATGAAATTCGTTATGAATATGGATTCGCAGCGGATAAAAAACAAGTTTATTCGGAATGGATGTATGCTTACCCGAATAAAAAGGCACAGTTATTGTTTACTCGTGAATGGTTAAATGATGCATATGAATATAAATTTGGAGCTAACTATAAAGGTGAACGTGAAAGTATTAAAAAATTAGTGCCCCAAAGCGCTCTATTTTTATCTGTTGCAAGATCTCTTGGACAAAAATCTATTACAGTAGTTAGTGATTGGTTTGCAAAGCTCTCTATTGAATTAGTTAGTAGACATGCTGAGATGGGTAAACAGAGGGCGATAGATTATATTGAAGAAAGTACGATAACAAAAGAAGAAATGATTGCATTCTTAATTAGGGCGGATATAAGTATTAGTGATTTTGATATTAAAGAGGAGAATGTAGTTGTTCCTGAAGATTTCCCTGAAGCGTTAAAAGAGTTTATTTCAGATAAAAATAAAGAAGTTATTACTCAGCATCTTATTTCTGGGCAAAGCTATTCTTTAAGTTTTTCGGATGAATCATCAGGGACTCAGCAAGTATTTAATTTTGCCGCACAGGTAATTAGAACTATTAAAAATGGTGGCGTGCTGGTCATTGATGAACTAAATAGTTTTTTACACCCATTACTTGTTAAACATATAGTAGGGTTATTTGGTAATTTAGAAACAAATCCTCAACGTGCACAGCTAATTTTTACCACGCATGAAACCTCGATTATGACAACTGATTTTTTACGGCGGGATCAAATTTGGTTTTGCGATAAGAGTAAAGAGCAGTCAACAATGTTATATTCTGCGCAAGAATTTAGCCCACGCAAAACAGATAATCTGGAAAAAGCATATCTAGCAGGGCGCTATGGTGCCATTCCAATCTTTACGAATTAGTTAGCCATGGCACGAACTCCCAAACCATCAGGTAATATTAGAAATCGTAAGTCCAATCTAAGGCAACAAAATAAGTTAGTTTTAGTTGTCTGTGAAGATAAAAAATCGGGATGTGACTATCTCAGGCTAATCGCAAAGCATTTGCGTTTGCATACAACTTGTATTGTTGAATCCTCTGCGACGGGTTCCGCACCAATTTCAGTGGTTGAAGATGCAATAAAAAGAATCGCATCACGCAAAAAAGAGAAACACGAGCCTTTTGAATTGGTTTTTTGTGTCTGGGATATTGATGAACATACCTCATTGAATAATGCTCGACAACTTGCAGATGGACAGGGATTTAAAGTGATTGAGTCTAATCCTTGCTTTGAGTTTTGGTTATTGTTGCATTTTGCATATCGTACAGCACCGATTGTGCGCAAAGCAAATAAATCTCCAGCAGATGAATGTGTTAAGCTATTAAAGCGATATATTACTGACTACGATAAAAGTAAGATTAAAGACTATTTTGCGGAGCTATTGCAAAAAATTGAGACCGCGAAAATTAATGCTGCGAAATTACGCATAGAGTTACTGTCAACTGGTTCAATTAATCCAGCAACTGATTTAGATTTATTAATCCAAAGCATGGAAAATAATTTCTTGGATAAGTAATGATGAAGAATAAGATAATTGAGCAAGCACTGAAATCTTTTTGAGGTTAGTCTTATGAATAACAAAGAATTAGTTTTATTTACGTCAACGGATGGTAATGTAACGGTTGATGTGCAGCTAAAAAGTGATACAGTTTGGTTAACTCAGAAGCAAATATCTGAGCTATTTGACAAAGAGCGCTCTGTAGTTACCAAGCACATTAACAACGTTTTTAAAGAGCAGGAATTAGATGAAAAAAGCAATGTGCAAAATTTGCACATTGCAAATTCAGATAAACCAGTAGCTTTTTATAGCTTGGATGTCATTATTTCGGTTGGTTATCGGGTAAAATCCAAGCGTGGGGTAGAGTTTAGAAAATGGGCTAACTCAGTTTTAAAAGATTATCTCCTCAAAGGCTATGCGCTAAATAATAATTTGATCAATAAAACCCACCATGAATATCAAAATTTACTTGATTTACTCAATAAAACTTTAGCTAGTAATCAATTAATTACCGCCCAAGGGCAGAGCGTGATTAATTTAATTAATGAATATGCCACGACGTGGACATCATTATTGCAGTATGATGAAGATCGCTTATTAATTCCAGAGAATATGCATAAAAGTAGCATTACGTTAACTCCTGAAAGTGCACTACAGGCGATTGTCGAGTTTAAAGCCAGTTTGTTGGCGATAGGTGAAGCCACACAGTTATTCGGTAATGAGCGTAATGATCAGTTACAATCAATTTTATCTAATTTGGATCAAACTATGTTTGGTGAAGAGCTTTATCGTAGTGTCGAGGAGAAAGCGGCGAATTTGTTTTATATGGTGATTAAAGATCATCCATTTAGCGATGGTAATAAGCGCATCGGTAGTTTTTTGTTTTTACTCTACATTCAGTTGAATAAATTACCGCTAAAGATTGATAATATCGGGCTTACTTCATTAGCTTTGTTGATCGCTGAGTCAGATCCGCAACAGAAAAATCTGCTAATTAGATTGATTGTAAATCTTTTGGCGCCAAATCAAGAATAATCTATAAATAACTAGCACCGCAGTGTATAAATATAAAATGTATTGTATGTTAAACAAAACTATGTTACAATGGCAATATGTTTAATATATAGTGCAGAAATAAGATGAACTTAGTCGAAATCGGACATTTAATAGCCACAGCCAGAAAAAAGCGCAAGCTAACTCAAGGTGAATTAGCGCGTGAGGCTGGTATTGGCCGTACTACATTATCACTTATTGAAAATGGTTCGATAAATGAAATTGGTATCAACAAGATAATTGCTCTTGGTGAACTTTTGGGGTTTGAGGTTGCTATTCAAGAAAAATCTAGTCGTCCCACCCTCCAGCAGCTTTTAGCGGAAAAAGATAATCATGGTTAATGTTTTTATCGCGAGTCATCAAGTTGGTGAGCTTTTTCAATCAACACAAACCTCCAGTAAATTTATTTTTAATTATGCTGCCACGGCATTATCTAATGAAGCGGTATCATTGACAATGCCTGTGACCAATGAACAATATGATTTTTGGCATGGCTTACATCCTATTTTTGAAATGAATTTGCCAGAAGGTGTTTTGCTTGAAAAATTAAAAACTATTTATCGCAAGCAGATTATTAATTTTTCTGATTTGGATTTATTGAAAATAGTTGGTAAAAATCAAATTGGGCGGATCACCTTTACAACGGAGCCATATAATAATTCGGTTATTGATGAGATTGGCTTAAATTTAGCGCAGTTTAAGACCTATGCTGGCACTGAGGAGTTATTAGAGTCATTGCTAATTAAGTATGGAGCTAATTCTGGAATTGCAGGTGTGCAGCCCAAAATTATGGTGCTTGACACAAGCGATAAGAGTAACCAAAAATTGAGCGAGCTGGATCGATTGACTTACAAAGATACCACTCATATTATTAAATCATGGAGTGAAAGTGGTTATCCAGAGTTAGCGACTAATGAATATTTTTGTATGTTGGTTGCTAAAAAAGCTGGTCTAAGAGTTCCTGAAATTGAACTGACGAATAATGGTAAATTTTTGATAATTAAACGCTTTGATCTGATTGATGATATTTACTATGGTTTTGAAGATTTTTGCGTATTGCAAGCCAGGCGTACTCATGAAAAATATGACAGTAGTTATGAGCAAATCGCAAAAAGCATCAAGAATAATTTGGTTGGTGACAGTACGATTAACCTAAAATCGGCATTATCGGATTACTTTAAATCATTGGTTGTGAATGTTTTATTGCGGAATGGTGATGCTCATTTAAAAAATTATGGCTTGATTTATAAAGATACTAATAGTATAGTCGATCTTGCACCAATCTATGATATTGTAACAACCATGGTATATTTAGCTAAAGATATTATGGCACTTACCTTAAATGGTAGTAAACGTTGGGCTACTAGGAGTGATTTACTCTCCTTTGCCACTAAGTCATGTCTGCTGTCAAAAGCTGAAGCGGTACTAATATTTGATGAGGTTATTACTGCGATCAAACAAGTTAGTGATCTGTTAATCCAAGAAACTGAATTAAATCATAAATTTAAAGATATTGGGATGCAGATGGTAGATATCTGGAATGATACAAGTATTAAATTCTAAATTGTAGATTTGGTTGCAAAAGAACGTAATAATCAGTTCAATTAACAAGATAAATTAATTAAAATCAAAGGATAGAACAAATATGCAAATCGCCACCTGGAATGTAAATTCACTTAAAGTACGTCTGCCGCATGTTCTGGATTGGTTACAACAAACTGG
>JAUPUP010000129.1 GCA_030917485.1 Pseudomonadota bacterium | reverse complement strand
CTCAAGAAGCCAAAGAGCAAGCTCAAGCAGAGTCTCAAAAAGCTCAAGCAGCGGTCAAATCAGCTAAAGCCGAAGCAATGCAACTTGGCGAAGAAAAAGGGAGGCAAGAAGTTGCGAGAAGTTTGTTAAAATCTGGCATGGATGAATCTTCTGTAGCAGCAGCTACAAATTTAACCTTAGCGCAGATACAATCTCTACGGTAAATTCAACATCGTAAATTAAAATAAAAAACTATTTCCTGGCGACAATTCGGTGTCTATCTCCGCAAAAAACGAGCAAAATAAATCTCAACCATGAGAGTGCCCATTTTTTTGTTGCGTTTCATATTTGAATGTGCGTGTTAATAACACTTCTTCTGATATAACCCAGATAATAAGGACTTGAATAAATTAAAGCGTAATTGGTCAATTAACCCATCAGTATACAACTGCTGAATTACACATCCTGGCTCATTTAAATGCCGACAGTTCCTGAATTTGCATATCCCGGCATGGTTGCGCAGCTCAGGAAAACATTGAATGAGTTGATCCGGATCTAGATGATATAAACCAAATTCTTGTAATCCTGGACAATCAATTATATCTGAATCGCTGTCAATATGATAGAGTGCAGCGCTGGTAGTGGTATGACAGCCACTTGCTTCTGACTTACTAATCACGTTGGTTTTTGTGTACGCATGTGGAATAATTTGGTTAATTATAGTTGATTTACCCACACCAGACTGCCCAAGCAGCAAGCTGCGCTTACCTTGCAATAGCGGTTCTAAAATAGAACAGCCAGCAGGGGTAATTGCGGACAGTTTAATCACTTGATATTCCAGTTGCCGACAATACAACTCATCAACTATGCTAACTAAACCCTTGCTTTCGGGCAACTCGACCTTATTCAACACAATAATTGGTAAAACATTCTCACTTTCAGCAAAAATTAAGCAGTTATTTAAAAAATTTAAATTACAGTTGGGTTTTGCTGCTATAACGATTAAAATCTGATCTATGTTACTGGCTATTATTTTACTGCGGTTTTGGTCACTGCGATAAATTAAATTATTTCTGTCTAATAGGCCGCTAATCTGCACTTGTTCCTGGTTAATAGCCTGGATATTAACCATATCGCCAACCACATATTCGGTCTTTTTGCTTTTAGTAACTGCCTGATAAGCAACCCCGTCAATTTCAACAATAAACTGCCGCCCATAGCTATTTATAATCAACCCAACTTGGTTAGCCACCACTAAATGCTGCACTTTTGCTCTAAATGAGCAATCCTCACGCTTGCCGGTGGATGCGAATAATAGAATGTAGCATACACATGATCCGGAGTAAGGGTGCTGGCGTTGTCTTTATACAGCTTGACTAAGCCACTAATTAGATTGTTTTTATCGGCTTGAGCCACAGCAAAACTATCTGCCTCAAATTCATTTTTACGCGAAAGATAACTAAATAACGGCGCAAACGGAAGCGATATAACCCCCACTAAGAGCATAAATAAAATTAATCCGTTGTAGGTAGCAACTGTATGAACTCCTAAGCTGGTATAAAAAAGTGGATGATTAATCAATAGGCTCAAAACATACAATACAGCCAGAGTTAATCCGAATGAAAGCAGCATCTGTTTAATAATATGTTTCTTTTTAAAATGCCCTAGTTCATGAGCCAATACCGCCTCAGTTTCATCATGATTTAACTGTTTAATCAACGTATCAAAAAACACAATGCGCTTAGCTCTGCCGATACCCGTAAAATAAGCATTGCCGTGGCTGGAACGTTTTGAGCCGTCCATTACGAAAACGCCACGCGACTTAAACCCACACCGCTCCAACAATTGATTGATTTTATCTTGTAAAACTTGATCCTGCAATGGGGTAAATTTATTAAACAACGGTGCAATCAGAATTGGGTATATAACCATTATAACCAGATTAAACCCAACCAATAGTAGCCACACCCATATCCACCACATACCGCCCATCATATTCATAAGCCATAACACTGCATAAATTAGTGGTATTCCAATTATAGCCGCTAATACTAACCCTTTGATAATATCAATAATAAATAATTTTACCGTAGTGTTATTAAATCCAAATTGTTGTTCAATAACAAAAGTCGAATAGATATTGAACGGCAAAGTTAAAATTGAATTTAGTAAATTGAATACTAAAATAACTGCTACTCCGGTTGTCAGTGGGTATTGAGTCAAGTAATTTAACCCATGAAGACCATCATTAATTAGCTGTATGCCACCACCCAAAGTAAATAATAATAAAATAGCCGCTGAAAAAATCTCTTCAAACTGCCCCAACTTAAGCTTGGTTAAGTTATATTTACCAGCTTTTTGATGCTCAGCCAAGCTGACAGTATTTTTAAAAGTATCCGGCACCTGATCAATATGTTTTTTAATTGCACTAGATTGCCGATAATTAAGGTATAGTTTCAAGACTAAACTAAGCGCTACAATCACACAAAAAATCAAACTCCATTGCTGCATAAATTTTATTTCCTAATTAAATTACTAATAACTAACTATTTACCAGCATTTTACACCATACCACATCATTAATGGTTGACAACTGCATACTTTTTTGCTATTTTACACTATTTCTATTAATAACAACACAAAATACCGGCAATACCTTTATAATAGCTACTTAGTTAAATATGACGCAGTCCAGGATTGAAAGACAAAGAGTATATGTTAAATATTAAGAACTTACAGCTAGCTTATGGCAGTAATACCCTATTAAAAAATGCCAGTGTTCAATTATATAAGGGGCAAACTGTTGGTCTTATTGGACAAAATGGTGCGGGCAAAACATCTTTATTTAAATTAATACTGGGCAAACTTGCACCAGAAGCTGGAGATTACTCTTTAACCAATGATACCTTGATTGCTTATGTTGAACAAGAAATTTATAATCAGGATGAATTATTAGTTGACTATGTAATGAATGTTCATCCATTAGTTATTCATGACCATACTGATCTACCTGAATATTACCAGTTAAGGCCATCTGCCGAAAAGTTATTAATTAATCTTGGTTTTACCATAGAAGAATTATACCGTCCAATTAAAGAGTTCTCTGGCGGGTGGCAAATGCGAGTAAATTTGGCTAAAGCTTTATTTGTACCATCTGATTTACTACTTCTGGATGAACCAACCAATCACCTAGATATTGAAACAGTAATGTGGCTTGAAGACTGGCTTAAACAATATGCAGGTTTAGCAATTATTATTTCCCATGACCGAGAATTTTTAGATAATGTAACTACACATACTTTAGCAATTAGTGGTAAAACCCTTACTTTATATACTGGTAATTACTCAACTTTTGAGAATACACGTTACCAACAAATCCGCGAGCAGCAGCAAATGCAAGCAAAAACCACAGCTAAATTAGCCCACCTACAAAGCTTTGTTGACCGTTTTCGGGCTGGAACTAAAGCTAAACAAGCGCAAAGTCGGGTAAAAATGATAGAAAAACTTCAAGTTGCGGCAGCTATTCCTAAAGACATTGAATTTTCAATTAAATTTTTAGAACCAGAATATACTGTGAATAAATTATTATCTATTCATGAAGCAAATATCGGTTATTCGGATAAATTATTAATCAATCAGGCTAAATTGGATATTTTCCAGGATAGCAAAATTGGGTTGCTCGGTAAAAACGGGGTAGGTAAATCAACCTTCATTAAAGCATTACTGGATAAATCGACACTCTTAAATGGTACTATTGAAATAAATAACAAAATTAAAATTGGCTATTTTGCTCAAAATACTGTTGATCAATTAGAATTAAGCGATACTCCGCTAAGCTTCTTAACCCGGCAGCATAAAGATAAACGGGAGCAAGAGTTACGCAGCTTTTTAGGCGGGTACGGGTTTGTTGGCGATAAAGTTAAAGAAAAAATTGCCACATTCTCTGGCGGTGAAAAAGCACGTTTAACTATAGCCAGCATTATACTTGACCGCCCTAATATTTTATTTTTAGATGAACCAACCAACCATTTAGACATGCAAATGCGGGAAGAACTGGCTAATAGCATTCAAGACTTTAATGGCGCAGTAGTTATAGTGTCGCATGACAAATTTCTACTCCAGAGTATTGTTAATGAATTTTACTTGATTAATAACCATCAGCTCAACCCATTTGAGGGTGATCTAGATGATTACCATGACTTTTTACTTAATAAAACCGTTACTACCAATACTAACATTACTAATAAAAATGGTGCACACAACTCATCTAAATCCTCCACTTCCTCAAAGTTGGACACTCAACTAGCAAATTCTAAACCAGTTAACTCAAAAACCAACCTTAAAAACCCTTTGAAAATTAAAAGTGATATTCAAAAAGTTGAGGAACAGGTAGCCAGGATTAATAGTAAAATAGCTGAATTAGAAAAATTAATTGGTGGTTTAGATATGACGCTAAATGAAAATGCACCACAGCTAAATAAACTAAGCAGTGAATATGATGCAGCTAAAAATAAGCTGGCTAAACTAGAAAATGAATGGCTTGAGTTACAATCTCTGCTGGGCGAATAATTATGAATTATTCTAAAAAATCTGGTCAAGCAGCAGAAGACACTGCTCTTACTTACCTAAAGCAACATGGTTTAGCGCTGATACATAAAAACTTTATTTCGCGTTTTGGCGAAATTGATTTAATCATGCGTGATAATGATACTCTGGTGTTTGTTGAGGTAAGAAAACGCCATACTGGAATCAGAGACGCAATAGAGAGCATAACTAATGCTAAACAAAGAAAATTAGTAAAATCGGCACAATATTATTTACTTAAAACGGGTTTTGATGTGGCGTGCCGTTTTGATGCTGTTTTACTGGATAATAGCCAACATATTGAGTGGCTAAAAAATATTATCATTTTATGAATATTTTATGAAGACATTATTGTATGAATATATCCCACCTAATCCAACAAAACTTTGAAGAAAGTATTGTCGCTAAGCAAAAAGCGGCAGCTACTATATTGCCCGCTATTGAACAAGCTATAGCAAGACTAGCTGCAGCGTTTAAAAACGGGAATAAATTATTAATTTGCGGAAACGGCGGTTCTGCTGCAGATAGCCAGCATTTTGCGGCTGAATTTACTGGGCGCTATGAGATGGAACGCACTCCATTGCCGGCAATTGCTTTAACCACCGATACCTCTGCCCTGACTGCAATTGGCAACGATTATTCTTTTGAAGTAGTTTTTTCTAAACAGGTTGAAGCTCTTGGTTGTCCTGGTGATATTTTACTCGGTATATCAACCTCTGGTAATTCGGCTAATGTAATTAAGGCAATTGAGGTGGCACATGCAAAGAATATGCATATTATCGCTCTAACTGGTAAGGACGGTGGTATCATTGATAAGCTGCTGCATAAGCCGCAGGATGTAAATATTTGCGTGCCGGCAAATCGGACTGCGCGCATTCAGGAAGTACATTTGTTGGTACTACATACCATATGCGATGCAATAGATAATATATTGTTTAAAAATCAATAATAATTAAATCATCAAAGATTAAATGATTAAAGTCTGCTTACTATTCGTTTTTTTAAATTTAGTTTCTCAGGAGTTAATATAAAATGTGTATGCGTAAAAAATTTTTGCAAATTGGTGAACATATATTTAACGTTATGGTGATTCTCGCCTTTATTGCCGGGGCAACCTCTGGGGTATTGTCTGGGATTGCCATTGGCGGAGTTAACGGTATTATCTCTGCAGCGCTCCAAATAGCCTTATCCTGGAGCGGTACTTTGATTATTTCATTAATAGTATATGCCTTATTAGATATAAGGCATATACTGAATAAATAAGCTAGTTACACTCTTAGTTATTTCCTATTTGAGCATTGTGGCTCACGTCATGTTGTGGTAATGCGGCAAAAACTATAGTAATAGCCGCAATAATTGCTTGATAATCCCCTATATGATCATAAGCACTATTAAGCGTTTCAATAGTTAAATCTGCGACAAGTTTTGGATTATCGTTAAAAAATAATTTCAGCGTTGCTGCCATATTCTCCGCAGAGAAAGAAGTTCCAACAATTTCTTCGTTGTCGTTTTTAATATCACCCGGTTTTAACGTTTGTTGTCTTTCTTGTAACTTTACTAAATCTGGTGGATTGCCACCTGACGACGTGGGAGCTTCTAATTGCTGTTCAACATTAGTCAAAAATACATGGTTTAATTCTATAATATCATCATGGCTTAGTAAGTTTAATATTAGATTATCACCGTATGTGACGTGTGTCATCTCAATCACTTTTTTAATATAGTTTACTACTTTAACATCGAGATTAAAACTATTTAGAACTAAAAATTTATCTTCTAAACTAATTTCATGTGCCTGAGCTGTAGCTACAACTCCAATAATTTCTTCCTTAGATTCTTTTTCGAAAAATTTGCCATTAATAGCCATTATAATAGGAATTATACTACCCGATGGTATTTCATTATTATGTTTAAGTTCATTCATAATAGTGGTTTTACTGTCTGATGTGATTACCGTACTATTTGCCAATCCAGTGAAAATAGCAACTTTATGCTCTAGTGGTATTTTATTATTATTTGCCAATCCAGTGAAAATAGCAGTTTTGTCAACTGGTAGTATATTACTATTTGCCAATCCAGTGAAAATAGCAGTTTTGATATATAATGGTATTTCCTCATTCTTTGCCAATCCAGTGAAAATAGCAGTTATATCTTTCAGTGATATTGCCTCACTATCTGCAAGTTTAGTAAAAAACTCAGTTTTTTCGGGTAATGTTATCATATCACTATTCGCAAATCCAGTGAAAATAGCAATTTTATCTTCCGATAATATTGCCTTACTATCTGCAAGTTTAGTAAAAAACTCTATTTTTTTAGTTAATAATATTTTCTGACTATTCGCAAGTTTAGTAAAAACCTCAATTTTGGTATCTACTATGTATTTTTCAGATTCTTTGTTTGGTAATTTTGGTTTCATAGTTGCTAATAAATTGGCTATTTTACGCGTAATACTTCCGGTATACTGAATTAATAAAACCCCTCTTTTACCCGATGAAACACCTCTATTACCAAGAGCAGACTCAATCATATCAAATTCTGCCTCAATACGTGCTTGTTTACTGCCACTACCCAAAATATCATCTACAAGTGGACCAATCCCAGTATTATATTTAGATTTAGTAGTAATGCCTTCATGACCGATAACCATTACATTATATCTTAAATGTATATTGTTACTATTTTTAACAGTTATATGACTTAATTCCAGAACCTTGTTCCAAAAAAAACGATTGATTATCGTATTAAATACAGTTGCTTTATTACAGATATGTAAGTCAACAAATACTTTTGATTTTGTTTCTGAACCAACGGGTTCTTCAATTTCTTTACCGTATATTCCATATTTACCATTAGTTCCATCTGGGCCCCTTACTGGATCAAATAAATGCATACTTGTGATAACTCCAACCGACCCACTATTTAATGCCGCCCTAAGCCCTTGAATACTATCCCATACCACAGAATCAAGCAATCCTGTAATTTCGGGAGGAGTATTAGAATCTGAACGTAGATATTTCTGTAAAAGATTATAAGCAGCAACAACTTCAGATGCTCCACGACTGTGGCCGGTTAAATTTAGATTAATCTCTAAATTATCCTTATTTGAACTATTTTTATACACCGTAACTATGTGAGTCAGCATAGATTTAGCTAAAGTTTCTACGTTTTGATCGAAACCGGCACCGGTAGCTAATTTTGGACCGTCAACTATTTCTACCTCTCCAACAGATGCTTTTTTCAATGCTGTAGCTTGGTTAATTAAATAAGATTGTTTAGCCTCAATTTTTTGTTGGTTTTTAGCTACACTATCCCCAGAACCGAGCGCAACAAAGAATGCCTCGTTCGTTTTATCGACATTCTTCTTGAATTTAGGATCGAGACGTAAATATTTTTTGTATGCTTCGTTATTGTTAAATATATTATTTAAATCGGCTACGTCTTCTTTATCTAATGCAGGGATAGTATTTTCACAACATAAAACTTCTTTGGAAAAGTTTTCATAACTTAGTGATTGGATTTGACCAAATGTATCTTTATGTTTATCATTATCTACATAATAAATTTTACCCCCATGTAATATAAAATGAACTTCTTTATTATCCTGCTTAAAATCATTTATATTTTGAGGGGCGTCATCCGCCTTTTTAAACTCATACTTTATTGGTTCTGACTTAGCATCGAACTCTTGAAATGCACTATAGCTAGTTTCGATGTTTTCCCCAGAAAATGATACTACACCAACCTTCGTGATATTTTCATGTTGGGTTTTCACAGTTTGCTTAAAACCTTGAAATTCTTGTCGTGTCAGTTTTGCAATGGGAATTAATGTAATTTGTTTGGTTATTTTTGATGTTTTTTGAATAGAAAAAACAGCTTCACCATAACTATCTAAAAAAATATTTAAATTACGATGTTTGCTTAACTCAACATTAAAAATACTACCAGGAGAACTAGCACAATGGTTTATTTGAGCATCTAATTCTTGAACGAATTCATTAACTCTGGTTACCTGTTCTTTGGGCGACATTTGTTTTTTACCAGTAATTAAACTCAATAATTTACCAAAAACCCCTTCAGCAGTACTAGAAGCTGACACATAGGCATTTACGGGATGAAATACAACAGTTTTATTTCCATTAACATTAACCGCAACAAACATATTTTTGAAGGTTGTGGTAGATATATTTAACGATGAATTTTTAGCTACAAGCATATTAATAACTCCTTAATTTACAGAGTTATTTTAACCAAACATGCGCATAATATAAAATTAGTATTTTTCAGATTGAATTTATACGGCAATCTATACGTATAAATCTCAAAACATAAAATAGACCCCAATTTACTTTTAAAAAAATAATGCCATACTTTAGGTCAAACTAATCTTTAGTAATATTGTTTGACAATTTTCGTAAAAATTCTTGTAACACAAAAATTAAATACAAAATAGAGTCAATCCAATAAATATAAAAATATTTTTTGACACATTAACTGAATAGCTGAACTATTAATATATAACAATTTTTCTGTATTCCCTATTCATTGCCTCAGCAAGCTCTTCAACTGCTGTAACCGCAGATGTAATTCATCATTATCGGCAATTTTCTCATGTTTAGCAATTGCCTCATCAATGATGTTCAGCTCACCCATTTCATCAATAAAGCGGGAGCGCTCTACCGTTTTTATCTCCCCTCCAGTTTTACGCTGCTGACAATAGCTCAAGGTTAATTCCCTTTGCGCACGTGTAATGCCCACATACATAAGCCGTCGTTCTTCATCTATAATATCACTATTAATTGATTCTTGATGGGGAATAATCCCCTCCTCACAACTGGTCAAATAAACATACGGATACTCTAGACCTTTGGCTGCATGTAAAGTACTCAAATTGACCGCATCCACTTCATCTTCATTTTTACCATCCAATAATGAAATTAAGGTCAACATTTGTACCAACTCTG
>JAUPUP010000128.1 GCA_030917485.1 Pseudomonadota bacterium | reverse complement strand
TCAACCTAAATAATCTGCAAGAACTTGATTTAAGCAGTTGTAGCAGCTTACAGGAATTTAAACTAGCTGAAAACCTCAACCTAAATAATCTGCAAAAACTTAATTTAAACTTTTGTAGCAGCTTACAGGTATTTGAAATAGATTGTGGCGCAAACTTGAAGAATCTGCAAAAAATTCATTTGAATCGCACCAGAGTGAAATTTCATAGTATAGCTAAAATAATAGGTAATATGCTGCCGAATCTAAAGATGATTAATTTGCAGAAGGTGACCCCTAGTTAGAGGCGGTGATAGAGCTTGTTTGTTAACTCTAGCAGATAGAGCAGCAAAATATAGTGTAACACGTAAAATTCCCAATAAAACTGTTAATGCTGTTGAAAAGGCTATGAATTATAGTTATGATAACACTACTTTACCTTTTTTAACTATTAATTTACTTAATGATAGACCAAGAAAATCACTAAACTATTCAACATCGAATTAGATTGTAAATAAAAAACTAACTAATGCTTATAAAAAATTTTTGCAGCTTACTTGACAATGGGCGAATAATATAAGCAAATGATAATATGGATGTGATGCAAAAGCTAACCGGCAGATTAAAATAGTAAGCAATAATCAACGCCAACACCACACTAAAATTAGCAACGATTACGCTAATAGCAGTAATTTTAAAGATAGTATTACCCCATTGAATGCCGATTGCACCCGGAATTATTAGCATTACAAACACCAGTAGTGCACCTACAATTTGACAAGCCATTGATACGGTAAGCGCTAAAAGCATAAAAAATACCACAGACAAGAAACGTAGATGAACATTTTTTGAAGATGCAACTATAGGATCAATTGATGCAAATAACAGCGGTCGAGCAATTATAAGTAAAATTATCAGTATAATCATGGATAATGCTAACAGCAAATAAATTTGTGCCAATGAAACCGCTAAAATATTACCAAATAAAATACTCATTACTCCACCAGCATAATTATTTTGAAATAAAAACAAAAAATATGCTCCTAGTCCTAAAACAAAAGTTAATACCACCCCAACTGCTAAATCATTTTTTTTAATTTTATTACCCATTAGTCCCATAATAACAGCACAAATCAAATTTAAAGTTAATTGTCCTGTTATCATTGAACTACCAAGTAGAGCAGATCCTGCGGCACCAGTTAAACTCATATGTCCTAAAGCGTGAGTGGCAAAGGCGACGCGTCTTAATACCACAAAAACACTAATAATTCCGCAAATAGTAGCTATAATCAAACCAGACAGCAGCGCGTGCTGCATAAAGCTATATGCCCACATATGTATCCTCTTTGCTACATGCCAGGTCTCTGCAATCGTGTACTACTCCATCTTTAAAATGCACGAATCCATCCAGATGGGTGGCAATTTCATGCATATCGTGAGATATAATTAATAAGCTTAAACTATGCTTTTCATGAATTTCTTGCAGTGCCTGAATAAAATGTTGTTTAGCTTTGGGGTCTAAATCTGCTAATGGTTCATCTAGTAACAAAAGCTTGGGACGGTTAATTAATGCCTGAGCTAAATAAATACGCTTTTTTTGTCCACCAGATAAAGTATTAAATGATTGATGCATATATTCTGTTGCACCGACTAGCTCAAGCAATTCCAAAGTATGGTCATGTAATTTACTATTAGTTAATGAGATGCCATATTGCCAGCCACGATAACTGCTTTTGATCAGGGTCAGCCCACTCATCAAGTCAGTTAAATTAATTTCACGCTCTTGCGGAATATATGAAATTAGTTTATTTAACTTACCCGGTTTTTTACCAAATACTGTAATTGTGCCATTAAGAGGTGGCAGTATACCTAGAATAGTTTTAAGAAAAGTAGATTTACCGCTGCCATTTTCACCGATTATCCCTAACCATTCGTTTGCCATAATTTCAATATCAAACGGCTTATTCAGTGGTTTTTGATAGCCGAGTATTAACTGTTTACATTTAATCATATTTTTGGATATTCATATTTTTAAATATTTTTAATTCACTATTTTAATTTACTAACTTTAACGTTTTACCAGTAGCATTAATTTGATCAAGCTGCCACTGATTAATATTCATGTGTGGTGGCATAATTTCAGTAATTCCAACTATTGGTATATTGTTTTTTGCAGCTAAATCTAAAATGTTTTGTGTAACTGGACTTTTTACCTGATTATTATAAAAGATTAATTTTATTTTATGTTGTGTAATTAGTTGCTCAAAATTGGCTAATATTTGTGGGCTAGGCTCGGTACCATTCATGATTTTCCACTGAAAATCAATCCCTTGCATATCCAAACCCATAGCTGCTGCTGCATATCCATACACTGGCTCAGTTGCGGTAACTGGTAAATTTTTATACTTAAGTTTTATCCCTTGAATAGCATTTAATACTAATTGATTTTGTTGTAAAAAATTAGCTAGGTTATCATCAACTTTCTTACGGCTATGCGGGTTTAACTTTATAATTTGTTTGGCTAATGTTTGTGCTAAAACTGAAAATGTATCTGGTCTATACCAAATATGCGGATTATCTCCATTTTTTACATTCATTAAGTCTGCCACATTAATTATTATAACCGACTTATCATTTAACGATTTAGTTAACGAATTTAGTATTTGTTGCATCCACGGATCATAGTTTGCTCCATTATAAATAATAATTTGTGCATTTTCTAATAATTTACTAATTTTAGACGATGTGGCAAACAAGTGTGGATCTGCAGTAGGGCTGCTAATTATGCTTTGTACCTCAACATTATCCCCGCCAATTTCATGAGCCAATTCACCATAAAAATTTTCTGCTGCAATAACCTTGATTGGTGCTGGTGTAGTTGTAGCAATAATTTTTGCATAAATTGGGTGCAAATTTAAAAATAATAAACCACAAAATAAAAAATATGCTTTTTTCAAAAAATTACTCTTCTATTAATATAGTTAATGCGCAGACTCGGTAGCAATTTGATCCGGATTGTTGTTAGTAGGTGTACTTTCAATAAATGTTGCATTAATCTCTTGCTGAATGATTAAATACTCTATTGTGGGTAAAAAATCTTTATCGGTTACGATTATGCTCGGATGATTACCAATGTTCTGTCCCAGGTAGTTTAAAATTATTGATTGATCGGTTTCATCATCAGTATAGTTATTAATAGTATTGTCAGGGCTGTTATTAGATTCAGTGTTATTATTAATATCGGTAGTTAGTTCGCCAATATCAATGTCAGAATATATTGGGACAATATTTAACTTGTTTGGAATACCTAAAGTATTATTGCTCAGAAGGGCTTCCATTACACTAAGCTTTTTAATAGTTGCGGACTGAGCATCAACGGTAATGGTAATTTGCTCTTTATTCCAAATATCAGGATATGCATTCAATTCTGAGTTAGAGGATAATAAAATTATTTGATAATGCTGCTGTTTAAGCTCACCGATTGTATTGGATATTTTATCTTTAGAGGCTATTAGGTTACCAAAAGTTTTATCTAGATATGCATGAAATAGTGCTATGGTTTTACCATCCATATATCCGGATTCGTTACGTAAGTTATTATCAAAATCCACAATAATAATTTCTTGGGGGTGTGTGGCTAAAAACTGAGTAATTTGCTCAGCTATAGTATCAAATTTATCGGTTAAATATAAATTTGCGGTATAAAATTCACCATCTTGTTGACATATTCTAATATCCAAGTATCTTACCCCAGTTTTTAGCTGTTTGGCAATATTTACATCCTGAGTATTTAGTTCTTCAATAAATAAATTGAATGTATCGTCAGAATGTGGCATACTATTTACCAGTATACTGCTTAGTTCTTGCTCAATTAGGGCATTGCTGCTATAACTTTGTGGCAGAATTTCTCCAGTACATTTAGGATTGTCCTTATCCACATTATAAGCATTAGCAATATGAGTGCCCGGCATAGTAATTTCAGTTATTTTCTTATTGTCAATATATTCGTGGTTATCCTCTATCCAGGACGCATTATCAGTTGAACATGCGACAAGGAATATTGCATAAATTAAGGTAACAACAAGCTTTAATGGAGTTGTTTTTATATTAATACTATTTTTGTTGATTATAATAGCCCTCACTATGTTACTCTTGTAAATAAGTGCGCGCTTCAAGAGCATTTTGCAGGATTTTATACATTTCTTTTTGTTGTTTTTTAGTAAAAGTTTTTGATTTGTCTAATTGTTGGGTAAATTGGTTAAGTATATCCCGAAAATTAAAACCAACATGGTTAAGTGAATCAGCATTAGTAAATCCATGATGTATAGTATCAATAGTAAAGTTGCCTTTACCATCTAGAGAAATATCCAGGGTGGTAACTGGACCAAATAAATTGTGCATATTGCCCATAATCTCCTGATATGCGCCAATTAAAAATATTGCCAATAAATAAGGGTTTTTAGGATCGTACTGGGGTAATTTAATTGATGGCTCATTGCCTTGGTAATCAATGTAATTAGATATTTTTCCGTCTGAGTCACAGGTAAGATCTTCTATAATAGCTCGCATTCTTGGCTCTTGATTTAAATGAGTTAATGGCATGATTGGCAGCAGTTGCGAGATTGCCCAACTATCTGGAATTGATTGAAATACAGAAAAGTTAGCGATAACTTTTTTGGCTAAATCTTCATCGAGAATGTCATATAATTCGCGATGGCTGCGATAGCTGCGGTCTAGCTTTTTGATTAATCTCAGCTTTATATGCGAGAATAGTTGTTCAGCGACTGCACGTTTTTCTAAAGATAAAGTTCCGCTATTAAATCGATTGTGCAGGCTCTCAATAGCTAAAACACTATGTGAATAAATCTCATTTATTGGAAGAGTGTCGAATGATTCAAGCAGTTCTTCCAGTTCTAGCAAATCTTCATCCTTGCCTATCACTTCTGGAACTTCCTCGCCAACTACACTTTCAATTTCGACAATATTAGTTACAAATACAGCATGATGTGCTGTAACAGCACGCCCGGACTCAGAATAAATATCCGGTGCTGGAATGTTATTTTCTAAAATGTTTTTTTGAATAGTTTCGATAATTATATTAGCATAGTCGCTGAGTTTATAATTAGTTGAATTAAAATTCCTAGTACGGCTTCCTTCATAATCAACAGCCAAGCCACCGCCAATATCTATAATATTTAGGGGTACACCCAATTTAACCAGCTTAATATAAACAGTAGACAACTCATTTATATAATGCCCAATATCTTTAATATTAGCAATTTGCGACCCTTGATGACAATGGAGCAGCTTTAAACAATCAAGTAAATTATTGTTTTTAAGGGTGTTAATTAAGTCTAATGCTTGAGTAGTATTTAAACCAAACTTGGACTTTTCACCTCCTGAATGTGCCCATTTGCCCGACAAAGTTAAAGCTAACCTAAATCGTACTCCCAAAATGGGTGTTACTTCAAGTTCTTGTGCTAATTCGACCACGTATTTAGCTTCAAGCATTTTTTCAATTACAATGATTATGTTGCGTCCCATTTTGCGGGCAATCATGGCAATGCGAATATATTCTCTATCCTTGTATCCATTACATACAATTGGGGTTTTATTGTCTTTGATAGAAGATAGTGCGGCTAATAATTCAGCTTTACTGCCAGCTTCAATTCCACGATTATTCGACTTAAGGTTAACAATGCTATCTACTACGGCTTTATTTTGATTAACTTTTATTGGGAAAATTAGAGTGTAATTGCCTTCGTATCCGGCGCTTTTTTTTGCTTCATTAAAAGCTGATATAATTCTAAGTGCACGGTTTTGAATAATATCCGTAAACCGCAGCACCAGTGGCGTTGTCATTCCTTCCGCGCGCGCGTAGTCAATGATGTCGGTAATTACAACTGGCTTATCTGCCAGATACTTACCCCGCTTAACCGTAATAGTTCCTGATTTGTCAATATCAAAATAACCATAACCCCAGCCCTGGATATTATAGAATTCACGGCTTTTTTTACTATTCCAAGTATTTTCCATAGTTTGTTTATACCATTTCTATTTTAAACGTTTCTATTTTAAAGTTTATACCATTCCATTAGACTTTTTCCCTAACTAACGTCATATTTAAGTATCAAGTAGTACAAGAGTTAGTCCAGCATCCTATATAAGCACTATATACGCTACTGTTTATTACGTTTTTGGTTTGCCAGTAAGGCTAATATATCACATGCTATATGCGCAGCTGCCAGCGCCGTGATCTCTGCATGATCATAACTTGGCGCTACTTCAACTACATCTGCGCCAATTAGGTTGATTTTAGGTAAACTGCGTAATATAGACAAAGCTTGCAGTGAGGATAGTCCTCCGGGAACTGGTGTTCCAGTACCTGGTGCAAACGCTGGATCTAAACAGTCAATATCAAAAGTTAAATAAGTTAGGTTATCTCCTACTATTTCTTTGATTTTCGCTACAGTGTTATGAATTCCATTATCCTGTACCCACTGTGCATCTAAAATATTCATATCCATGAAATCATCATTCCAAGTGCGGATTCCAATTTGTACCGATTTTTTTGGATCAATTATACCGTTTTTGATTGCTTTGTAAAACATAGTGCCGTGGTTGAGTGAATATTCCTCATTATCAGCCCAGGTATCGCTATGAGCATCAAAATGAATTAAAGATAAGCCCTTGCCATATTTTTCTGCCATGGCACATAGTATTGGGTAAGTAATGTAATGATCTCCACCAAAGGTTAGCGGAAATACATTGTGGTTAATTATATGGGCAGTATGGTCAATAATTGCCTGCCGAATAGTCAGCGGATTATGCAGATCTAAAAAACAGTCGCCAAAATCAATAACGCCTAATATGTCAAACAGCTTAAATCCCCATGGATATGGAAGTAATTCTGCTAATTGCACTGATGCAGCTCTTATCGCTCGTGGCCCAAGTCGAGCGCCGCTTCGGTAAGTCACTGCTAAATCAAATGGAATTCCGCTAATTGCTACATCAACTTGAGCCAAATTTTTAGTGAAATTTCTGCGCATAAAGCTAAGCGCACCGCCGTAGGTCATTTCAAAATCACTACCTTTAATTTCTTCACGTGTGAATGCAGCATCTACTAAATGGTTCATATACAGATAAATCCTTTATTTTATGGTACGTAGCCACGGGTTAGATAAATATCTAGGGCATAGCTTGCACCTAGGAACGCTGGAAATTGATCCATGATAACATAAACCGGCATTTTAGCTAAATAAGCGTGATAACGTCCTTTTGCTTCAAACCGTCCTCGAAAATCTGAGTTTATGAAATATGGCAATATTTTAGGGATAATGCCGCCGCCAATATATACTCCGCCAAATGCGTTGACTATAACTGCTAGGTTGGATGCTACAGTACCCAGCATACGGCAAAATACTTCAAGGGTGCGTCCACAGGTAAAATCTGAGCCGTTAGCGCCACGTTCAGTTATTTCTGCGGGTGTTGGGATTGTGGTTTCAATTGTTTTGCCGCTAATATCACATAATCCTTCATAAATTAGCTGCAGCCCTGGTCCGCAAATAAATCTTTCTACTGATACATGATGAAATCGACGGTGAGCAAACTTCCATAGTTCAACTTCCTCTTCATTCACCGGAGAAAAGCTAGAGCGTCCACCTTCTGCTGGAATTGCTAAATATTCGCCAAGCGGGTGGCGAATCAAGGTTGCCATTCCCAGACCAGTGCCAGGCCCTATTATAGCCATGGGTTTTTTAGGATCTGGTTCATCAGTACCGCCAATTCGGCGCAAATTATTTTTATTAATGTGGGGCATAGATAAGGCAAGAGCATGGAAATCATTAAGAAATAAAACGTTATCCATGTGCATGTCTTTTTTTGTTTTAGATATTAATTGGCGATGCCATGGACTATTCACCATATGCAGTACGTCGTCTACTATAGGAGTTGGCAGGGCTATAGCAGCATGAAGTACTTTATCGACCATTTTGATACTTTCAAGATAAGCTAATGCTGCAGTTGCCAATGTTTCATATTTTTCACAGCTTAGCACTTGGATTGATTCATATTGGTATGGTTTAACTTCAATACTGAATCTGGCATTAGTGCCGCCAATATCAGCAATTAAACGTGGAAAAGTATTTGTTGTCATACTATGTACCTCCATGTTATAAAGATGGTTATGGTGGAATTATTATAGTTTTTATGCGTTAAAAATTTATTCATGCCAAAAAACCTGTGTGTCTAATCGTCGAGTTAAAACATAGCTTATCGGATAGTTGGGGTTATCGCCTAAAATAGCTTCTTTGAATACGTCAAGCTTAATGTTACCGTCAATATTTAAAATTAGGTGTTTTATTTCAAGAATAGCTGACAAATTAAGGCTAATTCTTGAGTATTTGGCGGTGGTCGGATGGGTTAGGTGATATTTATGTTGACTATCTGAATGGCTTAAATCAATAATTTGCTCAAGTTCTGGGCAGTTGGGAAATATTGAGGCTGTGTGTCCGTCAGTACCCATTCCGAGAATTGCTATGTCTATGTTGTCAACAGCATTGTTGATTTTTTTATTGGCATATTCAACCACCATACACTCATTATTTAATGGCTTTAATGGCGCTGAATTCATTAAGCCAATAAAGTTAGCGGCTGCAGCCTGATTTTGGAGTAAGTGGGTTTTGATTAGATTTTCATTGCTATCGCTGCTATTAGTGGAGGTGATTCTTTCATCTACCAGGGTAAAAGTTACTCGAGAAAAATCTAAATCTGCAGTGCTTAATTTTTGAAAAAAGGGGATTGGGCTTTTACCTCCTGAGACCGCGATAGTAATAGTTGATTTTTCTTGTAGTATTTTTTGTGTAGAAGAGATAAGGTAATTTATACACGCATCAACTTGTTGTTCTTGGGTGGAAAATACATGCAAATTCATTACTTACAGCCTTATAGTGTTTTTAATTTCTTTTAAATAAATTAAAATAAATTATTTTAAAGGTTCTTTTAAACACACATTCTACACTAAAACCATATTGTTGGCTAAATAAAATTTATGTTATAATAGCCTGTTGTTAATTATCATTTTGAAAGGTAAATTAAAATGGGCTTTTTAGCTGGTAAAAAAATATTGCTCACCGGATTATTATCTAATCGTTCAATAGCATACGGTGTGGCAAAAGCATGTCATGCTCAAGGGGCAGAATTGGCGCTTACCTACCAAGGCGAGCGTTTTTTAGAGCGTGCGCAGGGGTTTGCTAGTGAATTTGATAGTAAAATTATTGTTCCATGCGATGTTACTGATGATCAGCAGATCGAGAATGTATTTACTGAGCTAAAAAAACATTGGGATGGTTTGGATGGTATTCTTCATTGTATAGCCTATACTCCGAAAGAGGGGATAAGCGGCGATTTTGTGCAGAATGTTACTCGTGAAATATTTAGCACATCTAACGATATAAGTGCGTATAGTTTTAATGCATTAGCTAAAGCGGGACGGTCGATGATGCAGGGGCGCAATGCTTCCATGTTATGTCTTACTTATCTTGGCGGTGAGCGGGTATTACCTAATTACAATATGGCTGGGGTAACTAAAGCAGCACTTGAGGCTACTATGCGCTATATGGCATACTATTTAGGAGCTGAGGGCATTAGGGTAAATGCAGTGTCTGCTGGTCCTATAAAGACACTGGCAGCAAGCGGAATTGCTGGGTTTTCTAAAATTCTAGACCATGTAGCCCTTAATGCGCCGTTAAAGCGTAATGTAACTACCGATGAGGTTGGTAATGCTGCAGCATTTTTATTTTCTGAATTAGCTAGCGGTATTACTGGTGAAGTGTTATATGTTGATGCTGGGTACAATATAACTGCTGGAGGTTTGCAGGGGTGAAATATGAGTGCTAAACTAAACAAAAATCATTATACTAATAAGCAGCAATATGGGTAATAATAGTATAGACAGTATAGACAAAGGCAACAATATCAATAAAGCACAAATTTTGCAAATAGCCAATCAGGTGTTCGTGGATGAGATATCTGGTATTAAACAAGTACAAGCATTATTAAACGATGATTTAAGTGTCAATTTTATTGATGCGGTTAAATTAATTTATGCTTGCATGGGTAAAGTTGTTGTTACTGGAATTGGTAAGTCTGGGCATATCGGAAGTAAGATTGCATCAACTTTAGCCTCTACTGGTACGCCTGCATTTTTTATGCACCCTGCCGAAGCATTGCATGGTGATTTAGGTATGATAGAGGATAAAGATGTAGTTATAGCTATTTCATATTCTGGCGAATCTGAAGAGCTTAGTGCAATTTTACCTATTTTAAAGCGTCGTAAGATACCAATGGTGGCTGTAACCAGTAATTTAAATTCAAGTTTAGCCAAAATTGCAGATTACGTTTTAAATGTTAAAGTTGATAAAGAAGCCTGTCCATTGGGGTTGGCTCCGACTACATCTACAACTGCAAGCCTAGTTTTAGGCGATGCGTTAGCAGTTTGTTTGTATACTATTCGAGGATTTAAACCGGAAGATTTTGCCGTATCGCATCCAGGAGGTATTCTGGGGCGTAAGTTGTTGACTAAAGTTCGAGATATAATGCACACTAATGAATTATTACCCAAAGTTTTGCATACATCCTCACTAAAAGATGTTGTTATGGAAATGAGTAACAAGGGATTGGGATTAACTGGTGTAGTTGATAACTCTGGTATTTTAGTGGGAGTGGTAACTGATGGTGATTTACGGCGTCTGCTTGATCATCATACTGATATTTTTACCACTAAAGCATGTGATATAATGACCAAGTCGCCCAAAACGGTAATGGCTGATAGTCTGGCTATTGAGGCAGTAGATTTGATGGAAAAAATACAGATTACTGGGTTTTTAGTTGTAAATTCGGAAAATAAGTTAATCGGGGCATTTAATTTGCATGATTTATTTAAAGCTAGACTGCTTTAGAACTTGTTTAGGTAAATTAATTTAGAAGTGAAACATGAAAATAATAAGAAGAGTGGCTAGAGCAGTAACAAATGCGGCTAAAGATATTAAAGTGATAGTTACTGATGTTGATGGCGTATTAACTGATGGAACAGTCCGTATTGATGAAGAAGGTAGAGAGTCATTTGCTCAATTTAATATATTAGATGGATTTGCGGTAACTATTGCGAATGATTGCGATTTAAAAATAATAGTTATTTCTGGGCGCAAGTCATTATGCACTGAAGCAAGATGCAGCAAGTTAGGAATTACTGAGGTTTATACTGGAATTAGAGATAAAGCTGCCAAACTTAACGAGGTGATCCAGCGCTTAGAGCTAAATACTTCTCAAGTAGCGTATATTGGGGATGATTTGCTTGATTTATCTGCGATGAGTTTAGCAAGGTTGAAGATTGCTCCTAAAAACGCAGTTGATTTTGTTAAGCAGCAGGTCGATTATATTACAAAGGCTAGCGGTGGTGGGGGAGTGTTTCGAGAAGTTGTGGAGCTTGTTTTAAAAGCTCAAGGGCGCTATGCTAGTTATATGCAGCGTTATATTTAACATGTTCAATATATTGTGTAATTTTTTTAATGCATAAATTTTATTCATCAAAAGCTTTTCAGTTTTTTGCTATAGCCATAATATCCTCACTATGTTTATTACTTAACTCATTGACAATAATTAATTTTCATAAAATGGAATTGCCTAAAACTAATCCGCAGTATAATGCGGTAGGAATTGATGGTAGTGTGTACAATACAAATGGTAAGCTATTATATAGTATGCAGGCTGAATCGGCGTGGGAGTATCCCAATGATGATAAGATTTATTTGAAAAAATTAGCAATAGAAATGTATGATGAAAGCAAAGATTGGGCTAATTATACTATGTCAAGTAACAGTGGATGGATTGACAGGATTAATAAAACTGGTTACTTGGGAGAGAGTACTATAGTTACGGTATCGAATTCTGGTGGTGTTGGCGCTATATCAGGAAATCCTAGAGCAGAAAAATCTGGGACAGAAAAATCTGGGGCAGGAGATCTTGAGTCAGAAAAAGTTATTCATATATATAGTGAGAATATTAATTTGAACTTAGAAAAAAATACTTTTGGTAGTAATGCAATTGCTCATGTAGAGCAGGGAAAAAACTCTTTGTATACACAAGGGTTTAGCTATGATAATAATAAACACTTTTTGATTTTAGAATCTAAGGTTCGGATAGTATATTATGTTAGATAGTAACGGGCGGGGTATACGCTTGGTCTTTGATGGCTTGAGCTTGGGTAGCATGTTTAACCTGGTTAAGCAATCTGCTCTAGCTTGTTGGAACAGATTGTTTTTTGTGCTTATTTTATTGTTGCTGCCGGGGTTGGTTCTAGCATTAAAAAGTGACGAGAAAGCTCCGTTACAAATTACAGCCAATAGGGCAACTGTTGATCAAAAATCTATGGTGTCCGTATTTAGTGGTGATTTAGTGATTACGCGCGGTTCTTTGATTGTTCACGCTGATCAAGGTGTAGCTAGTCAAGATAAAGATGGTAATAAAAAACTGATTTTAACTGGTTCTCCAGTAACTTTTATTCAAGATTTGGATGATGGTGGAAAAATTGAGGGGCAAGCTAATAAGTTTGAGTATAATTCTAAAAGTAATTTGGCTATTTTAACTGGTAGAGCAAGGGTTAAAAAAGGTAAAAATGAAGTTATTGGCGATGTACTTAGTTATAATACTCAGACACAGGTATATAGCGCCCAGTCAAATTTTGGTGATGGAGTTAAAAAATCTAGTGGTGGCAGAATTACCGTAATTTTAGATCAAGGTTCGACAAATGACAACAAAACAACCATCATCAAATAGCTTACTAAAGGTTGAGCATTTAAAGAAAAGCTTTAAGGCGAGAACAGTAGTTAAAGATGTATCTTTTTATGTAACAAGTAATGAAGTTATTGGCCTTTTAGGTCCCAATGGTGCTGGTAAAACCACTAGTTTTTATATGGTTGCCGGGTTATTAGCTTGCGATGGCGGGGATATTTTCCTAGATGGCTTAAATATAAAAAATTTGCCGGTACATAAAAGGGCAATGCTTGGTTTGGGTTATCTGCCACAGGAAGCATCTATTTTTAGACAGATGACAGTTGAGGAAAATGTCCGGGCTATACTAGAATTAAAACATCTTACTAAGGCAGAGATTAAGCATGAAGTAGATCGCTTATTAAACGCTTTGAACATTGAGCATTTACGCGATGTAAACTCAATGGCATTGTCTGGTGGTGAGCGCAGGCGTTGTGAAATTGCCCGCGCATTAGCCAATTATCCAAGATTTATTTTACTTGATGAACCATTTGCTGGAGTTGATCCGATAGCGGTTAGCGACATTCAGAAGGTGATAAATTTTCTTAAAGATTTGGGTATTGGAGTTATTATTACTGACCATAATGTACGTGAGACATTGAGAATTTGTGACCGTGGCTACATCATCAGTGAGGGTAGTGTCTTAGCTAGTGGCGTTCCAGACGAGTTGGTAAATGATGATAAGGTGAGAGCAGTCTACTTGG
Source organism: Pseudomonadota bacterium (assembly GCA_030917485.1). Lineage (GTDB taxonomy): Bacteria > Pseudomonadota > Gammaproteobacteria > Burkholderiales > UBA11063 > Aquella. The sequence goes on along the minus strand of JAUPUP010000128.1, from coordinate 1,966 downwards.
GGGAAAATTTCACCTTATAATTTATTGCACTTATAAAATTATTGCAGTATTTAGCTTCTGGAAGCGAAATACTGCAATAATATTTAACTAGAACCCTCCTTCAACCGCCCAAGAGAGTACATTGTTCGGAGTAAATTTATTAATATAATTGTTCGACACCTCATAGTTTTGACCAGATGGATGTTCAAGAATATTTCCAACAATATAAGCATTTCCACTGCTGTCTGCCCCTATTTTTAGACCTTCTGAAGCTGCCGCATATGAATCTTGTGTGGTGCTACTTAACAAACCTCCTGAGCTATATTGATAAAAGAGTGAATTAGTAGTCCAATCTAATGATGAGAAATTTTTACTAGCAATACTTCCTGTAACATAAATAACACCGGAAGTAGTCATGGTTATTCCATTGCCAATAGTTTTCTTATTAGGAGTACCTGACTGATTCAACCAAATTACCTTACCATTTGCATCGTACTTAGCTAAGAATAAATCAATAGCTCCTGTTTGAGTATAAGAACCTAACCCCACAGTTGTACTGCCGGTTACATAACTATTGCCATAAGTATCAACTGTTACGTCATTACCATAAGTAGAGCCATTTGCTGCACCTAATTGATTAACCCAAACTAAATGTTAAATGTAATCAGGAATTGACCCCTTTAGAACAAAAATTGTAATGAAAATTGACCCCCTAATTTTGAATAAAAATGTATACTTCATATTTTGTAATATGGGGTAATTAGGGGGATGTTTATCGTGGAATCAATAGCAAAAATACGCAGGATGTATTTTGTAGATAGTAAAGGTATAAAAACAATAGCTCGGGAGTTGAGTATTTCAAAAAATACAGTTAAAAAAATTATTAGAAGTGGTGAAACTAAGTTTGAGTTAACTAAATATAATAAAACTAAACCGGTATTGGACATGTATGTAGATAGATTAAATGAATTGCTAATCAAGAACTTAGAAGAGCCGATTCGCAGAAAATTAACAGCTTGTCAAAGGGTAAAGATTATCAAGAAATCAATCAAAAATTAAGGGATATGTGTATAGATTGGGCAGTAAATCACAAACACCCAGAATTCAAAGAACGTACTATTTATGAAGTATATCAAGCTGAAAAACCTTATCTGATTCCATATCGTGGAGAATTTACGGCATATCGGTTATACCCAGTTATAGTATCGCCAATGAGTTTGGTAAGCTATGACACCAATAGCTACAGTGTAGAGTGTGCTTATGTCGGGTTGTCAGTACAAATTAAAGCGTATGCTTGGGATATATTAATATTGTATCAGGGGAAGACTATTGGTCAACACAGGAGAACATTTGGTCGCTATGAACATGTTTATAACCGATGGCATTATGTACCAGCATTGGCACGTAAGCCTGGAGCATTAAGAAATGGTGCGCCGTTTAAAGAGCTATTGAACAACTTACCGCCTGCATTAAGAGAAATAAAAAATAAATTGAGTACACACAAAAATGCAGATAAAGAATTTATAACTATTTTACTGTATGTACCAAAGTATGGTCTAGATAAGGTATTGGCAGCATGTACAGAAGTTATGAAGATTGGCAGTTGCAGCATTGAATTAATTGGTAATTATTTAGAGCCTAAAATTACAGAAATTCAAAATATTGCTAATATTACAATAAAAGATATACCAGATACTGATTGTAGAAGATATAATCAAACTTACTTGAAGGAGTTAGCTTATGCAGTTAATTAATCAGGTAAAGCCTCTATTAAATCAATTGGGGTTACATGGTATAGGGCTTGGTTTATCTAATACTAATTTACATGACAATCCCGGATTTTATGAATTATTGGTTGACTTACTAACCAAAGAAGTAGAGTATAAGAAATCTCGTTCTTTGAGTTATAGATTAAAAATAGCAAAGTTCCCACAGGTAAAACTATTATCAGATACACAAGCTGCAAAATTGGTTGCAACTATTGATA
>JAUPUP010000127.1 GCA_030917485.1 Pseudomonadota bacterium | reverse complement strand
CTTTATTTGATGAAATTATTGTATCAACAGGAAAACGACGTGGTAGAAAACCAGTAAAGGGACAAAAAATACCGACATTGAAGCAACAACTACAAGATAGTAAGATTCAGTGGCAGGAACACAAAGTTGCCTGGTATGGCAGGGTTTTAAAAACCGTAAAACTAGCTACGGGTATAAATATATGGTATAAGTCTGGTGAAAAGCCACTTAAAATACGTTGGGTTATAGTTATGGATCCTGAAACCAACAGAACGGAAGCCTTTTTCAGCACTGATACTAATATGGATGCGGTTGCAATTGTGGAAAGTTTTGTACTACGGTGCGCCCATTCAACGATGAAACGCAACAGATGCTTTTTTACGTCGCATGTGATTGTGTGAGACTCGTTGTAAATATTTGTCTATAACTTCCTTAGGTGTTCTGTAATTAAGCGATTTTCTAGGCCTATTATTAAGGTCATTCTCAATTTTTTTAATAACATCCTCAGGTATTGTATCAAAATTAGTGCCTTTAGGTAGATATCTTCTAATTTGACCATTGGTATGCTCATTTAGCCCCCTCTCACAAGATCGGTAAGGTCTAGCAAAATAAAACGTACAGGCTATATTTTGGCTAATAGTTTTATGATTAGCAAATTCTGTTCCATTATCTGAAGTTATTGTATGATTGGGAATAAACTGATATAGTTCAAGTGTATCTCCATTATCCCAAGCTAATGTTATAATGCCCAAAGATAAATTTGCATTAACACAGCTCGTTATATTCAGACTGACACCAAATTCTTGAGAAATTGAAAGATGGTTTATAGTTACACGATGGGGTTTCCTATTTGCTAAATGTAACGCTACCCACACAGTACCTAAAGTTCCAATCGCTGAACCAGCACTAAATAAATCTGGAAAAAAATTCTTATGATCATACAAATATATACATATTCCAGCTAAAACCCATATAATAAGCATAATACAAATGCTTATTATCGCCATATGTTTTCGCCACATCCTTTCAATTCGGATAGTATAAAATTCAAACATCTCACTTATCCTCTAAGAAAAGGATTTTATTAAGAATCTTAATATGGATTTATCATGTTTTATTTCTTGCTGTAGTGCTTTATGAACAGCATCTGATCCTTTAAACTCTCTTCCTTTTATACAGGTTTATAATTTAAATGCGATATGTGATTTAGTTCTTTAAAATCAATATTTAATTCATTAAAAATAGTAAAAAGGGTAGATACTAAAAACTCTCCCTCTGCACGTTCTATTCTACCCAAACTATTTTTATTAATCTTGCATCTCCAAGCTAATTCTTCTTGAGAAATTTGTTTGTCTCTTCTTTTACATTTGATTAGTTCACCAAGCTGTACATAGATTGCTTTGTCCATTTTTTACTCTTATAATATTTAGCTCCACAATCTAGCACTGATTACGGTATAATCACAACCTAATATACTGGTTATTAACCTTGCTATTTACTAGGTTAATTGCTATGCCATGATAATTGTCAATTATTCAATAGGACTTAGAATAAACAAATAGTCATGACATTTCATGCTTGGAGAATAAAATGGAGCATCATGAATGTGGTAATGAAGAAATTTTTAACAAATTATCTACAATGTACATTAAAAATATACAACAATACCATTCTACGAATAAAGTAATTGAAACTCTAGTTGCTAAACAATTGGGTTTAACTATGACCTCATTCAGACATAAAATTAATCTTAAAACTCCTATTTGGAAAATAATATGGAAAGCAAGAAATGAGAGCTATAAATAATAACCGAAGCTGCACCTAAATCGCATGTTGGGTCTAATTTTGTGAGCCATAACATGGCGAACTATTGTCAAGGGCGACATCAGAAAAGTTTTTACGTCAATAGCTAGAAAATTCAGCTAAAAGCGCCAGATTTTCAGTTGATCTTTTTCAGCTTGCCTGAACAAAAGTTAAAAATCTTTATGTGGTTAGTGGAATACAAACAGACGTGTCTGTGAAGGTATAGAACAACTATCGTGTACCTTAACCTTGACTAATAACTATCCGCGTTGTGTTGTGCTCGGTAAATAGCTATCAGGGTAAATATAGCTTGCCATTTAAGCTGCAGCGACCAGCGAGAGATACGATTGAGCTAAGTTTAATCTTTTGATAATGTATCTGATATGTTACAATCCCAAATTAAAATATTTGATTGGAAAAATTAAATGGACATTATTAAATATGAACAAATTGAAGATAAAATTATTGAATTACGTGGACAAAAAGTCATTGTAGATTCATGTGTTGACGAATTATATGGTATTGAAACTAAACTAGTAAACGAAGCTGTAAGCAGGAACGTTGATAAATTTCCTGAAGGATATTTAATTGAGTTGACTACTCATGAATGGGATAAGGTGAAGTCGCAATTTGCGTCTTCACCTTCAGGTGGAGGAAAAGTAAAATTACCAAAAGCATTCTCTGAAAAAGGATTGTACATGTTATCTACTATACTAAAAAGTCCAAAAGCTACTGAAACTAGTACTATATGACCCTATTTTATACTTATTTCGTCATTTTCAAAAAACGCCCCCCATAAACCCATTGACTTATATGAATTTCATTTCTATACAAAATCGGTATACTACTTTTTACCTTAATCACTCCACAAATTGTCCGAATATGTCCGAATATGTCCGAATATGTCCGAATATTTTTTGCTACCAAATAATTTGGCTCTAAGTACCAATTTTCCAAACTGTACCCCTAGTATCACCCACACGACTTATATATCCCATCTGTTCCAACTCTACTAAAACCCTTCTAAGTGTTCTATCTGTAAGCTTAATATTTTCCAACTGATTTAATATTTCAGCAGATGAACATTCTCCTATTTTAGAGATAATATGCAAAATATCCTGCTGGCGCTTAGTTAGCCCCTTATTGTCATTTGAGGGTACAGGCGTACCCATTTGAGTACCAGCACCTAAGGAATACTTGAATGGTATTGTTAGTAGTGTTCCAAGTGAGTTTTGTTCATAAAAAGGAGTAGGATGTCCAGCTTTTACACACTCATCTATTATCATATGTATACCGCGTCCCCATGTTTCACATATCTTATGATAGTATAAGACATTTGCAATTAGCGGGTTTCTCGGTATTGATTTATTTAATTCGTTTAGATTATTCAATGATACACCCCGAGGGAATAGACCATAGTTCCATATTTCAAGCCTATCGTCATAGATCCCCAGACTAATGCTCCCGCCATTAAAACTATAGTCCCTGTGACACAATGCGTTAGCAACAGCCTCTCGTAATGCAACGATAGGTAAAAATGGCGTATCTTTACGTAAAATCTCCCCCTCAGGGAAAGTACTTGCAATAGGTAAATACATATTTAAAAACGCTAATGCTCTACCTAATAATACAAAGACATTACCAAAGATTCGCTTATTATCAATAAATTCTGACTTATCAATCCCTCTAAACCTGGCCATTGCTAATACACATTGTGGGTATCTCTTCTCTGGGTTTTTGCCAAATAAAACTAATCCGGCATTATTAATTTTATTCTCTTCAATCAGACCTAAATGTTGAAGCCCTTCCCACGGATCATTGGTTACATAACTACTAGGAATTCTACCATTAAGTCCGCCTTCTTTTAGTGTTAATAGAATTTCTTTGGTATCAAGGTTATCTAAAGTAATATTTTTGGCAATAGCATTTTCCCAGGATAATGCGCCATCTGCATGAAGCAAGGTAAGTTCATTTTGATATTCCCTGGGCATTGCGATAGTGTTAGTTTGAACACGTATAAATGCCTTTCCATCGTATAAGTAAGGCCTCTTTGTACTATCGGTGGTTACATGAAAGACAATAATATATTTATTGGTATCTGGTATATTGATATATGTGACCTCAACATCCGCTATTGGCGTAATTTTAGCTAATTCATTTCCAATCTCTCGTTTAGTTTTATCTGACACTTCTTGCCCAATAACCTTTCCATTATCTGTTACACCAAATAAAACAGTACCACCATTACCGTTTAGGAAGGCGCATGTGGTCTCATATGCCGATTTTAACTGAGCTGTAGATTTTTTAAATTCAACCACATCTGATTCAGATTGATTAGCTAATATAGAAATTTGCTCTAAATTCATTATTTTCCTTGAGGATACTTAACTATTTTAATAAATTTTTTATTTGGTCACATACAAAGTCTGGTTTTTCCAACTGTATAAAATGCCCGCTATCCACTATTATGCGTTTACTATGTGGATTTTGATTTAAGTATGGTTTTTGTCTTTGCAACCATGAGCCTTTTATAGCATTAGCGTTTTCCATTTTTGCAGATGAGAGTAAAATCAGTCGGATTTTATCAGATAATGATGGTAGTTCTTTTATTTGCTGTTTAGTTTGTTTAAACCCCCTAAATTGATAGTATATGACAGCATCTGTATCCATGTGTAATTTTTTGGCATTGGCATCGCTATACTTTTCATAAAGCTCATTGCTGGGTATTGTTGCCCAACTCTCAACATTAATTATATTAAGTACTTGGTCTGAATATTGAAATTCTGGCGGGGATGGGTCAATCAGGAGTACACCTTGAATTAAACCAGGATATTTTCTAGCAAAATAGTCAGTGTATAGCCCGCCAAATGAGTGCCCAATAAGTAGATATGGTGGACTTATGTGTTTTTGCTGCAATAATTTAATTAATTTAGTATTCACTAATTCAGCCGTTATTGGGTTAGATACAGATGTATGTAAATCTGCCGGACTTTTACCAAGACCATTTCGGTCATACATAAATAATGATCCTAAATTTTTTGTACAAGTAAAAAATTGTTTATTTTGAGTCCACTCACTTGTGGTTACACCGCTACCATTTTCAAAAATTATTGTTCCTTTAAATTTAGCTTTCTGGTTGGGGTAATACTCAGAATAAAGTGTAACGCCAGGTTCAATAGTGGTATATGTACCAATGGCATATAAATTAATAGTCAATAAAGATAAAATTATGCATACAATTTTATTCAATTTCATTTTAAACATAGAAATATTTATTAGCATTATACCGTCTCATAACTTTATTTCTTTCATGCACATTATCGCATGGTATTTTTTGTAATAAATCAAATTCCCAATAGATTCACATATAAATGTAATTTATTCTTTTGTGATTAACTTATCTAACTCAGAAATCATTGATTCAAATTCTTCTTTTGTAATAGGATTTTCTTCAGATTCAGTCCCATTGTGCATACTGCCACCCGATACTCTATCGTGTATAGTATTTAAAGGGGGCTCCATGCGTAAACCGCATAAATTTTTGATTTTAGTCTGAAACCACTGCCATTATTAGCCTCCAACAATTAATCAATTAAGTTTTCCCTTTGAAACAATTTAGTTAGTTCAGTATAAGCCTTTAATAGATCGGGTAAAACTATTTCAAAAATTTTATCTGCAATTTCTTTACCTTGCTTAATATTTTCAGGGTTAGGGGGCTTACAAAAGCTTTGCTGATAACGCAAACTATAAGCAGTATCAATTACGTTATCACCACGAAAGGAATGTGAATAACCCCAAAGCATATCCATACTAGCCATTAAATTATGAATTACTACAATTTGTTTTAGGCTCTTATGCTTTTTCAGTGGGTAAACATGCATAGTTTAATTTGCTAAAGTCCAAATTGGCGGTCACCAAATATGCAATTGTTTTCAAATGCTTCATTTTATAACCCCGAGCCTTTCTTT
>JAUPUP010000126.1 GCA_030917485.1 Pseudomonadota bacterium | reverse complement strand
TATCTATACCTATATAATAGTTAAGAATATTATTTATACTGGGTTTAATCAAAGCTGCTGCAGGCGAATCAGACAAAATACTCTCTATTTGGGATATATTAGAATTTAACACGGCATTAGCCAACAAACCAATATCACCACTACTGCGCTTACTAACTGATAACTCAGTGATACTATTTACATAATAGTTAGAACCACTAAATAAATCAGGAGAGCACTGATTAGTTACAAGAGCATTATCACTAATCAAAGAAGCGAAAACATAACCATTTTCTACCGAAGACAATTGATTTTTATCACCTAAAAATATAATATGCTTTACGTTATTATCATCAACGGCATTTAATAACTTACTAAATAACGCCAATCCAACCATTGATGATTCATCTACAATTAATACTTCGGTTTTAAGTTTATTATCTGAGTTATGCCTAAAATGAATCTTGTTTTTAATTGCACCCAGCAATTTATGAATAGTAGTAAAATTATTGCTTTCATTAAGTAACTGTGTAACCCTTATTAAATCAAATGGTAAATTTTGCGATTGAAAAAAACCAATGCTATTTAAAATGGAATCTTTTACACGCTTAGCGGCTCTACCAGTTGGAGCACATATATTTATCTTACACTCATTACCATACAATTGGTACATTAACCATAGCAATAAAACTACAGTGGTAGTTTTTCCGGTCCCTGGACCCCCAGTTATAAAACTTATTTTATTCTGTATACTGTTCTTAATAGCTAAAAATTGATTAGCGTTTGGCATATCAAAACTGTCTCTAGTTTGCTCTAATATAGATAAACAATCACCATAAACATCTTGATTATATTGATTGTATTGGTTATATTTATATATATTAGCTAAACTCAAGCATTTTATTTTTTTGGCAATACTAAGCTCGTATTGCAAATACTTCGTAATAAATAATAAATGATTGTCATACGGTAACTCAAGCAAGGTAATTGGAAGCGGAATTAGATTTTCAGGTGCATGCTTAAATACAGCAACTAAGTTGCTTTGCTGTAATAACTGAATTACATAACGAAAAACTCCATTAAAATGTTGCGATGCCAGTTCAGACAATTTAGTACAACTATGCCCTAACTCTAAATCATCAAATAAACGATCTATTATTAAGGCTAATTTTTGTTTATTTTTACTGCTTAAATTGTCATTAGACAAATTAAGTAACTGTTGCGTAATTGGTCTTGAAGTTAGGACTAAAGTTGAACTTGGTTTTGTTTTTTGTTTCATATATCTTGTTTCGTATAATTATTATTCGTAACTGGTTTACTTGAATAACGCATCTAAATTTCGAATTAAACCAGCGCAATTATTATCAGTATAAAGAGAATGTTTACCTGGTTTGTTACACTTGTCCAATTCATTAAATTTATCTAAATCTGTATCTACATCTCCACATTTATCCAGACTAAAATTACAATATACTCCCCGAACATAATAATATATAGCTCCACCCAATAAATTAGTAGTATCATCTAGCTTCATCTGTTGCTGTAAATATCGCTTAACCGCAACTAAATACAATAAGTACTGTAAATAATAATGGTGCTCAGCCATAGATTCAATTAAGGGGTTACTATACTCACTACTACATGTAGCTGAATCATAGCTATTTAGTTGGTTAGTTTTATAATCCAATACCCAATATTTACCCTCATATTCAAATAATAAATCAATAAAACCTAATAAAAATCCTGGCTCTATGTTACCTAATGACTTGCTTGCTATAGTAAATGGATGATTTAAGCCAAAATACCCTGCCAGTAATTTGCTAACTTCAGTCGCAATGCTTATACCATTTTTCACCTGTAAATTAAACTCTAACTCATGAATTTGCTTAGGTAAGTTTTTGATTCCCATACCATTTATAATTGGATAACTAAAGGCTTCTTCAAGCATCAGTTTTAATTGATCAACATAGTTACCACAACAAGCATTTTCATAATTTTTTGCTAACGTACTCTCTACAATGCTGTACTTATTGGTAGCATTATCATTGTCACTATCATTATGATTATCACTATCACTATCGCTATCGCTATCATTATCATTGTCATTATCACTACCATACTTGATATTATATTTATTTAATAGCAATTCTATTGTTTGAGTAGTTGGAGGATATTGCTCACATAAAGCATGAAATAATATCCCAAATTTAGCACCACGCAATTCACTATCTTCCAAAATAGAATAACGATACTCAGGTAATTTATGGTAGTCATCATAATTATTAATAATATTGACATCACTAGCGGTATCAATAAAATCAGCATGATAAGTATTATCAGCAAGACTGTCATTAGAAACAGCATTAGCATCATCTACAGCATTTCGAGATTCCTCGTAAGCATTATTTACAGCAATGCTAGTGATGGCGCTGTAACTTTGTCGATAAAAAGCAGGCGTACTCCCCATAAAATCATTACTAACATAGTGTAATTTATTCTTAGCAACGGCTACATTAGCGGTTTTGGAAAAGTTTAAACTGGAAATACTCAAATGCTCTAAATAATCTACGCTTATATCATCCCGATTATATACAGCAACACCCGGGAAAAGAGCCCTATCCTTAATTGCACTATCTGGTTGATGAGTAAAAAAATCAGGATAATTAAATAACGGATGACTGCGGTCCTGCGGATTATTTTTTACATAGCCAAATAATTCAGCAAGTTTGTCAGGGCGCTCCCTACTATCATATTTACCAGTTTTCTTATTATATGTATGCTGCTTCAAATAAATATAAATGCGACTTTTAGCCCGAGTAAGCGCTACATAGTTTAATCGGTGCGCTTCTTTATTGTCATTTTCGACAATAAATTCACCAACACTCTTGTCTATTATCATATCAGCACATAATTTATTTTTATATCTATAATTGCTAAAAAATGGTCGGGTATGTTTAAAGTCATATTGTCCATCAAGAACAATACCATTCTTAAAGTACGGGCAAAACAAGATATCATATTCCAATCCCTTAGCCTTATGCTGCGTAGTGACTATTATTTGTTCATCATCATTATCAAGCCGCACCAATTCTTCATCATTTTCAGCAGATGAAAGATCAGCTAAACTATTTTGCTGTGCTCGCAGCATTTTTTGTTTAAACCAATACAATAATTCAGTTTGATTATTCAGATTACTGCCATGTAATAATTCTGCTAATTGCCATAAATTAGCCAACTCTCGATTAGTTAAAGCAGTAACCGAAGAAACAGATTTATTAATTAAATTATTAAGTAATGCGTAAACTAATGAGATTATGCCATCTCTATTCCATATTTGCTGATAAATAAAAAAATCTTCTTGTAATTGCTGTAAAGCGTTCAGTTCACCATTAAAACCAATCCCATTAGAATCTGTATTATCAGAAAGCACGCTGTCAGAATAAAACACATTATCAGTAGCTAACATAGTCAGGGGTAAATTAAATAAACTGGTAGTTACTGCCTTAACAAAGCTGCGATAATCCGTTAAATCAAGTAGTGCAGATAAGAATAAATATAAATTTTTAGCTGTTGTAGTAGCAAAAATATTACCAAGCTTTAATTCAGCAGCCTTTATACCATACTTACTTAGATACTGGACAACCTCCGTTCCTTCCCTATTTTTAGTTACCAAAATTGCAATTCTACTTTTTAACTGGGGCTGTGCCTTTAACAAAGCTAAAATTTCAAAAGTCATACTCAATAATAATTTATTTAATCTATCGGCTTTCTTTTCACCATTAATGACAACTAAATGTACCTGAGCATCATAAAACCGACTATCAATTTTGTAGTTATTGAAAAGCAACGCTTGTAGCGTATCTGCATCTGGCAGTATATTTTGATTAGTCGTTTTCGGCAAGGTAAAAGAATAATCAATTCCGCTGCCTAAAAAACTTTCAGCCACATTACTATTTTGATTGGTAAGAGCAAACAATTGATTAATAAAATTCATGATGTTTGAATGCGATCGAAAATTACTCGTTAAATTCAGCCGTGTTTCAATCTGTCCTTTAGCTTCAATATAAGTTCCAACATCCGCTCCCCGAAACCCATAAATAGCCTGCTTGGGATCGCCCACTACTACAACATTGCCGCGACTACTTCCTGCAGCAGATCTATCTAATTTATAAATCGCACTAAATATTTCCCATTGCAGTGCATCAGTATCTTGAAACTCATCAATAAATGCAATAGGAAATTCGTTAAATAATTTATCGGCTAAAACATCTGAATACCGTAAGCTATCCGCCACCCGTTGAATCAATTCATCATAAGATAATCCATTAATTTTAGCGCAATACTCAGGGTATTTAGTTGCTATATATTTAATTAAATAAGATAAAAACTGCGCTTTACACTCTAATGCATCGTGCATTTCCTCAACAAACAACATGTTCAAGGACGGGTGACTATTTATTTTATACTTCAATACATAAGAATTATTCTCTATTTTAAGTAAATCTTTAGGTAAGGATGCAACAATTTTTTGCTCAAGAGATAGTTGATAGTTATTTGAAATAAATAATTGATTTAGATTGTTTAATACTGTATCTACACTATTTTTGCTAATGATCTCACTACGAATAAAATCACGCACGATCTCTTCAATAATCGCCGATTTATCAACAATAGAATCTGATATAACATTAACTCTACAATCAAACTGATAATCTTCCAATATTTTTTTGCAAAACCCATGAATAGTATAAATTTTTGCTGCATCAAAATTCTGGTAAGCTCGAGTAAGAATGGTTATATCTCGCATATAATTATTCTTACGTTGATACAAATATTCACTAAAAATATCATCTTTGAGAATAATTTCCAGTTGATTATGTAACTGGTTATGAAAATAGATTATGGTATTAATCGTGATATATAACTGCTCCTGAATTCTTTGGCGTAATTCATCAGTTGCATCATTGGTGAAAGTAACTACTAAAATATTGGTAATACTAACCGGCAGATGATTTTGTAGATAATTCTGCAGATAATTCTGCTGATGATTCGGCAGATAATTTTGATTTAAGTTAGTTTGATTATCCATGGCTTCAAGCAACGCTTTAATAAATAAACGCTCAATAGTCCAAGTCTTGCCAGTGCCTGCACTAGCTTCAACAACATAAACTTTATTAGTGTCGTTAAAGTTAATTATTTGTAATGGATGCATATTTTTAAAATCACCTGTTTCCAATTAATTAGTGCGCATGAAATTAATTATAGGAGTACAATTATTGCAAGTTGTAAGCTACTCATAGCAAGCTAATCATAGTAAGCTACTCGTAGCTAGCTACTTATAGCACCCTAATCATTATAATCCTTCAAATTTGATAGTATTTCACCTACATACTTAATATCATTGATTCCGCCTACATTAGCAATATAATCAAAATATATATCAGCTATCGGTGCAAAAATTATATCCTGCTTGATTTTATCTAGGTCAGGGTTATAGGCAAACTGATTATGATACCTTACCCGCGCCTTGTCCAGTCTTTGTTCAATAGCATATTTTAAACTACCGTCTTTAAATTTTGAGTGGGCAGCCTCTACATACTCCTCAATAGCGCCACGATGAATCAATACCGGATTAGTCAAACTTCTTAGATAATATGCGACAATGCGGTCTAATTGATCATCATTATTATTAATATTAATATCATTATCATTATCATTATCTTGAGGGATTTCACTGCTTTTATTAACATTATTGATATTATTAGTTTTATGGGTATTGTTGCTCATAGCTACAACAAAATCTCGACTTTCACCCGTACTATTAATCTGCCTAATTATAACTTTATTTAATCTGCCAGTATATCCACTATGCATAATAATTGCCGAGATTATTAACCCTCTAATTTTTTGTTCATAAGCTACATCGGCAAGCTTTTTGGCTAACGGCTCATCCCTAATGTCAAAAAAATCCGACACAACAATAATACTATTATTTTCCTCTTCTATCCACACGGTATCATTTATATTTAATAAAATATCTTCGCTATCCCAATTTTCACTTTTATTACTTTTATTACGTTGATTCTTGTTCACATAAATTTTATGAGTCAAGGCTAAATTAGCTTCTTTGTTTCCCCGTAATTGAATATAAGTACCATACAATCTAGTATAATACGCAAATTGCAGTTTGCCCAATTCTCCATACGATAAAACGCCTTTAGTAAACAAAAACTGGTATAACTCCTCCATGGGCATGATAGCAAAGTATTTCTCAAGATAGTAATAAATATTTTTGGCTAACTTTCTATTTAATACAGTGAGGCTTTCTAAATCGTCAAGCTCAATTTCACGATTAAACCCATCAATACCCAATACCTTATATAAATTAACATTAGTATAAACAAAGGTATTAGTTAAATTTTTTAGGCTAGGTCGCAAACAGCTTGATTTTTGTTGCTCATTTAATTTAATCGGTGATACCTTACGAAAATCCCAGTGCCCACAGTTTGGATTGTTATCTAACGATGATGCGGATGCTAGCATAGTATAGGCGGTAGCCTGTGCCCATAAACAAGAAAAATTAGCCTGCGAATTATTATAAAAAGGGTGTAATGACTGTTGGTATATAATATTTTTAAAGTTAAATTTTTGAATTATATTTTGCTCATCATCCCAAAAATTGATAAAGCTCTCACCAATAGTATTAATTAATAAATTTAATAATGTTGATGGCTTAATTTCACTGTTATCATTTTCGCACCTCCCTATATAACTTATATATAAAGCCTTTTTTGCTGCTAATATCATGTCTAAGAAAATTTGCTTATCTTCTATATTATAATTTCTATCAGCCAAATGCCATTCTTTAGATAATATATTTATTTGTTTAGTATGCGCAGATCTGGGAAATTCACCAAAATTCATCCCCAAAATATATATATAAGAATATGGGATATTACGCATATATTGCATTGAAGCACAAGTAATTGTGCCATTAAACCTTAGATTGCGCTTAACATCGCTTACATATTCCTCAATCAATATATTTATTATGGGCAAAGTAATTGGCGTAGCCAAATTAATATTTACTAAGCTGCTTAAAAATTGTTCACAAATTAAAGTCATGGAAATAGATGAAGAATATGAAGAAGAATTGACTAGATTACTATGCAGGATATTTGTATACAGATTATTTAATACACTATATACTTCGAGCATAGTTAATTCACGATACGTATTTTCATCAATATAAAACACACTCCGCAGTTCGAATAACTGATTAATCAAAAATAATATTTTATTCGCCAGATTCATTTGATTGCTGTCTAAATTATCATAAGGGCAAAAACAGCCCGAATCCCCTTTGTATAAGGGTAATTGATTATTTTCAATAAATACTTCTTCAGATATACATACTCCCAGCGCTATATTATTAAGCCACTGCGTAAAACTATGAATAGGATAATCAATATAACCATATTTGGTATAATCTTGTGCATCAAAACCAAAATGTATAGCATTATCAAATAACCACTGCTTAATTAAATCAACGTCTTCCTGGCTAATATTAAGGCCTTGTCTTATTTCTGTTTGAGTAATTATTTCAATCAAATAACTTACCTTGAGTGCATATGGAAAATTAATAATTAATTTTACAGCGTCTAGTATTTTATAATTTTTACAAGAGCGGTTTCCGGTTATATTATATAAAATTTTATGCTGCACGCCATCCGCCGACTGAACCACTTCATTATCAAATACTGCACTAATATAATCTGCATAATCATCAATATCTGGAGCACAAACTAATATTTCATTTAGGGCTAATTCTGAATTAACATTTAAAATATTGGCAATTTCATTAAACATAACTTGAACTTCACGCATTTTATTATGGCAACTATTTATTTTTATACTATCAATACTATTAGGATTAGCAGCTATATCCAATAAAATAGGATCGGCATAATAGTCGTCAGCATAATAGTTATTAGTATTACTTAAGCGATATTTAGGATTGATTCTATATTTTATTTGATAAATATCTTCCTGAATAATTTTTAGCATAGTATCGGCGACATGGACGCCAAGATCAACATTAACCTCAAGATCAAGATTACCATCAAGACCAACCGCATCCGTATCGTGATCCAAATCTAAAGTATTATTTCCTATCAGTTGCTTATCAACTTTAAAATCATAAATTACGATATCATTTGCTTGAAGTAATTCCAGGAATTCTCTAGACTGTTGTCCAAGATTCGCCAATAACTGGTTGCCATCAGTCAAATATAAATCGTCTAAGCTAAGGTCTGGATATTTGAGCAGCTTTTTTTCTAATTTATCTTTGGCAAAATTACTCAATAAGTCGCCATAATAGTCATATGAACATGCTTTATAATACCAGTATACTTTAGTTTTTTTAGCTAATTGTTTTATGATTTGAAGTTGTGATGGATAAATCGTGGTTAAGCCAAAAATAAATAATTCATCTGGAAAATGTGTATAATTTACACTATTTATTGTATCTACAGCATCTGCTACATTTACTACCGTATTCATTTTCATAAAATAGGAATAAATATCTAAGAAAGTGTGCCATTTATGATTAGCTTGTTGATTGTTGTTATCTAAAAAATCAAATAAATGGCGCAATATTTGCTTTTGCCATTCCGGAAAATTTGCTGCTTTCAAATTTAATAATTCATTCGTCCGCAAATACATATATTCGGTAAAAATTTCTTGTAATTGACTAGATAACTTATAAACTCTAAGCTTATCTACTATGTCTGATACATAAATGTAATTATTTAAGAGCTGAGAATCTGGCGTATTAAGTTTATTTTCACAAAGGTACTGATAAATAATATATTTAGCATAAGAAAAATCAAATAATTGTGCATGCTCGTTGTTTTTACAATAGATACTTTGAATTACTGGACCCATTAGTACCACAAAGTCTATATTGGCACAAATACCAAATTTTTTGGCTATATTATCTTTAAGCCAACTTGCCATAGCTTGGTTGGGAACAACAATTTGAATTTTGTTGAAGATATCCTTATTATCTAAAGCATTTAGGTGGCTACACAATAATTCAAATAAACCTATCTGCTCTTGGTCACCACCGATAGATGTACTTTGAAAAAACATAATACTTGATGAATTCATTATTTTAACTAAATCTTAAATCTAAATAAGCATTGTAATTACAACGATAACCAACAATGACACATAAATCTTAGCGTGTAATCAATAAATCCGCCAGATGGGGAAACATGTTGTAGGATAAATATATTATATGTTATAATTACTATTATATGTTAAAAAAAGGATAATTAAAATCGCCCCTGTAATTAAACACGAATACCGAGCCAATATAATAGCACAAACCATATGCCTAGCAATAAACTGCACATGTTATGCTTATACCGAAAATTTTTTTTTCATGTGGGTCGGTATAGCCTGTGTCACTTTTATTGGAATAATTCGCAGTCAACCTAAACAACGATTTTTTGATATAAATTTACTCAACCATTTGATTATAGTTGCTGCATACTACTTTTTATTTGTAATTTTTAGTGATTTTCAGCTTATTTAGTTTTGCTTAATCTTTATCTTCACTTATATATTTTAGATAGGAAGAG
>JAUPUP010000125.1 GCA_030917485.1 Pseudomonadota bacterium | reverse complement strand
TAATGCTAGAGAAGCATTAACAGCGCAATTTTTACATACAGGTTTTGCTGGTGATTTTGTCTTTCATAATCCGCATACCAATAAGAGGTGGTACAGTGATGCTAAGATTAGATTGGCTTGGATCAAGATTCTTGAGGAGGCAAAAGTCAGGTACAGATACCCTTATCAAATGCGGATTATGAAAGACAAAATCACCAGCAAAACCTGTATGTAAAAATTGCGCTGTTAATGCTTCTCTAGCATTAGGTAACATTAGCACCGAACGGATACCTGATCTGGTTTTTGGTTGCTTCTCTTCTCCGAACACAATGTTTTTAGTTACATTTATTAATCCTGCCTCAAAATCAATATCTGACCATCTTAAAGCAATTAATTCACCGGTACGTAAGCCACTCCAAAATCCAAACTGAATCAAATTCTTTACCTGCTCATGAGCAGCTTTAATAATTGCTTTCTTTTCTTCTTGTGTAAACGGATCAATAACTTCTTTTTTAGGCAAGCCAATATCTTTTATAATATCAGCAACGTCCACTTTATCAGCAGGATTTTCATTTATTAAACCATCTTTAATCGCATTTTTTAGGGCAGCTTTTAGTGGTATTAAAATATTGGTTATTGTTTTAGAACGGTTAGTAAAAGTATATAACCAGTTACGTATTAAAAGGGGTGTGATATCCTTCAACAGCAACTTACCAAACATCGGAATTAGATGTCCATTAATACTTTTTTCGTACCCTTTCCATGTGGATATAGACATTTTTCCATTATTGTATCTACGTTTGTATAATTCGGATTGCTTATTAATTATGTCCAGGAATAATATTTCGGATTTTTGTTCGGTAGCTACCTTTAATTTCTTAGATTTTGGAAAGTATTTTGCATAATCAAATTGGTTGCGTTCAATATCAAATAATATTGCATCCTTCATTTTAGAAGCATATTTAATGTTTTTAGCATTCGGAATAAGCTTTAAAGCTTCTCTATACCTAACCCCATTATAATAGAAGTCAATTTGTATACTATTACCCCTGATTCTTATACCATTGGGCAGTGCTTCTGCTTGTCTATCCATTCTTGATATGCCTCATAATTTATATGTATTGAACCATCACGCAGCATTTTTGTAATGCCACCACCATCCCTCCACTCAGGATATAAAACTGATTGCCGTCTTTTATAGACTGCATTTTGTGTGATAGAGGTAATTTTTTCAAACTGTTTCAATGGAATCCAGCCAATTTTTACATAAATCATTATTTTTTATTCCTTTGATTATTTCAATAATTGCCAACAAATTTATAACCATCCTGCTTAGGTATCCAACGTCCATAGTGTTTAATCAACATATGTATATCCTTATGCCCCATCTGATTGGCTACCCAGAATAAATTTTCACCATTACTAAGTAGGGTGGAGGCATAGGTGTGCCGCATCTGATAACAATTCCGGTATGGAATATTTAGTGTCAATAATAATTTACGCCAAACATCAGATACTTTATTACTATTTGCCCATGCTTGGTCGGTGTTTGGATTATGGAAGACATATTCACTATTGCTAGTATATTTCAATTGATTTTCTAATGCCTCAAGCGCCTTAGGTAGCAAAACTAAATCACGTACCCCAGATTTGGTTTTAGTGCTTTTTTCCACATTGCAAACTTTAGCTTGATGTATGTTAGCTAGATTGCGTTTGAAATCAATGTCAGCCCATTTTAAGGCAATTAATTCGCTGGTTCTAAGCCCTGACCAAACCCCAAACTGAAATAGATTCTTTATTTGCCCATCTGCTGCGTTAAGTACTGCTTGTTTTTCTGCTTCAGTTAAGGGATTTACTTCAAATTCAGATTTTTTACTGGTAACTCGTATTAGTTTATCTACAGCCACACTTTCCAGCGGATTTGTAGTTATAAGTTCATTATTTAATGCATCATCCAGCATATGCCTTAACGGGGTTAGATAATTATTTATAGTTTTTTCAGTAGTGTTATTAAATTTGGTGAGCCATTGCCGAATTATCAAAGCAGTCAAATTTTGAATAAGATAATCGCCCAACTCTGGAATTAATTTACCCGTAATAATTTTGCGGTATCCCGACAATGTAGAAGGCGACAAGTGACCATTTTCTACCATTTTGGCATAATTGATTAATTGTTGCTGCAATAATTCGCTACATTTTACTCCGGGTATCTCTTTAATAATACCCAAGCGTTTAGCAAATTTTGAATTGGGAAAATACTCGCTATAGTCAAATTCATTGCGCCCAATTTTATTTAAGATTTCTGCACGTAAATTAGCACAGTATTTAAGATTAGGTTTAGTTGCCTGTAATTTAAACGATTCTCTGCAACGAATACCGCTCAACATGAAATGTAAGCGTATTGTATTGCTGCGTACTTCCAACCCTTCAGGAATAGTTTTTAAGACTGTTCTATCCACTTTTGATACTCCTCAATATTCACGTATAACATACCATCTTTGGCACATTTAACAATTTGCTCATTCCATTTACCTTCATGGCGCTTTTTACGTACCGCCATTTCAGTGATGCCAGTCAACTGACAAAATCGCTTGAGTTTTACCCACTTAACAGCCGGAACGGCTTTAATTTCCATAGCGTACCTCATAAAACAATACCTTTTTGTAGTTGTTCTTGTTTCCAAGCTTCAACATTCTTTTTATTCCATAAGAAGTAGCCATGTTTGTCAATATATGGAGCTATAAATTTACCTGAAGACATCCAGCGATAAATTGTAGTTCTGGTTTTAATATTGAGGATTTTCATAACTTCAAAAATTCCAATATAGTCAGACATAAATTACCTCGCAATAAAATATTCGTTATACCAAGTGCCAGTCGTAGAATTACGTTTGCGTTTTGCACCAATATTCATACCACGCTTACGTAATTCATAAATGTGCGCACCAAGCCGGGTAATTCTAAATTTTTGTATAGCTTGCCAAGTACTAATTTTTTTGTGAGCAAGCAAAAACTCTTTGATTTGTTCTCGTTGTGCTAGCATAAGCAACAGCCTTTCTGTAAATAAAAAAACTGTAAGTTGATGTTACCGTACCCTTTTATATTAAAGCAAATTAAATAGACACTAAAATTGTTAGGTTATTTTATTACTATTGTAATTGTCATTAATTTAGTTTATTTATAGAAAACAAAATATATCTTATAATCTATATTATTAAATACATATGATATTAAAATCTACTTTTATTCTCTAATGGATGGCATTATTATACCTTATACGGTACATTATATCAATAATTATTAAAAACAAAAAATAACACGTGTATTATCAGTAATCTTCACACCCAAAAATATCAAAGTAATTAAATTGATATGCTATAATTCTAAAAATAAAATTTAATTTTAAAAATGAATTTTGTTCGATAAATAAAATATCTATTTTATGGCGGATAATGCTCTGCTAAAAACTTAGGTATTAAATACTTTGTAATATTTTATATGGATTAAACTTATGTTAAAAACAACGGATGGTAAATTGCTTAATTTAGAAGAATTGGCTTGGGAAGATGCAGCTCAACTATTAAACGAAATCTCACCCGGATTAGTGAAAGCAATAACTGATATTCCTGAGTCACAAAGGTATCCGTTCTATAAAGCATCCTATCATTACGGAGATCAAATAATAGATCAAAAAGGTATTCATTTACCCTTAAGCAGCGGTGGTACTATACTAGGGAAGGATAAACGGTTACCCGAAACATTACAAGAAAATTTAGGCTGTACTCCAGGTGTTAGTTGTCCAATTGGAATCGTTTTAAATAAAAAATGTGAATTTTATGTACAAAATGGTGAGAAAATTACTCCTTATACCGTGCTTAATCCAGGTGAGATATTTGGTTTAAGTAGAAATATGTATGAAAATGATAATCCTATAACTAGTTTTTGGGATTTGGTAGCAGGTGGAAGGTCTATTTTTATGTTATCCAAAGTTTCCAATAATCCTCAACACACTAACCTCAAACGAAAATATGACTTAATCTCTAGAGTGCCCACCAATTACTCTGAACAATGGGGAGTGTTTAGAGAATTAGCTTTAAAATCTGATTCAAATTGGCGAGCCGAAATCTTATTTCTTGATAATAGATGGGTAACTGCCCTAAAAAATAGTGCATATGCAGCACTAAGAGCAGAACTATTAGCAGCACTTAATGCTAATATTTGGCATCATCAGCCCAGTTGGAATATGGTATTTAGCAAGATAGATGCAGCTAAAAATTTAAGTATGTATCCAACTGATATTTTAGATACAGCACGGCATTTGTTCAATATAGTGGCAGGTTTATTTCCAGGATTTGTGCCTGCAATCGACGAAATGGCAGCACCTATTAAACTATTCCAAGAGGTATATACAAGCATATACGAATTAGAACATGCACCAATTATCGTCGAACCCCTACTAATGTCACCTGCAAATAAGCTGCCAGTTTATTACTCTCTGAATTGGTCTACAGCACCAAAAGCGATACCTAAAAATATGGATAACAAAAAAAGCGTCGTGTTTAATCTATCAATTTTAATGGAAGTTATAAAAAATTATCAAAAAAGCATTCTGAGTGAATCCGCGTTTGCTAATAGTTTAGAATTTAGGGTTTCTTCTCTATCAAAAGCTGCTTCCAATGCTACTTTCTTATTTTATGATAATGAATATGAAAAATATAACAATATCAGGAATATTGCCACGCTACCTGATGAAGATTCAAGGTTTGCTTGTGGTGATAAAACTTTTCCGATTCATAGCGCATTTTTAAAAGGTCTGGTTAAAATTTCTCCGGCGAATACTTAGCTTATAACTTGTCGAGGTGTTCCATTATATTCCTGTCGGTTTTTACAATCAAGGTTACGTAATCTGGAACATCACATTTTTCCCAAGAATATATGTATAAATTGGTATACCCTTTATCATGTAACTGTTGAGCAATAATCATACCATTCATATCTTTTATTAGTCCACTACTATTATAGTAATTGTTATCTAATAGTAGTTTTGTATCTTTGGGATATTTATCTACTTCCCTAAGGAATTCAAACGGATTATCATATGTATCAATAACTAAATGACTATAATAGTCAATAATTAAGCGGTTAACAACCTCAACCTCATCATCCACAAATACCATATGTACATTAACCAGTTCGCCCGGTCTATATTTGCT
This sequence comes from Pseudomonadota bacterium, assembly GCA_030917485.1. Classification (GTDB taxonomy): domain Bacteria; phylum Pseudomonadota; class Gammaproteobacteria; order Burkholderiales; family UBA11063; genus Aquella. Next base: position 9,774 of record JAUPUP010000125.1, on the reverse strand, counting down.
GCGTTCAATTTTGATTGGAATACTATACACTAACTCCTTAGGCAGAACTTTAATTGCCATTTGATTAGCTAATTTAAGTATATCTGGATTAGCATAGTGACTTGTTACTAAAATAGAACGCTTAATTCCACTTTGTTGAATAACATCCAAACCATTTAAGTCTTGGTTAATTAATTCATAATCACTTAACAAGCAAATATTATGTTTATCAGCTAATTCGTTAATAAATTGTAATGCTTCCTTACCCTCCATAAAATGTTTAATTTTTAGATTAGGATTCTTTTCTAAAATATAAGTGAATCTAGAATCCCATGCACTATGAATGGAAGTATCATCATCTAAAATAATAACTATATCATCAATATCAATTTTAATTTCCGTTGCTAACCATTGTTGAGGTTCAGCCTTAGGCAGCTCAATTGTTACAATAGTGCCGTTATTTGGCGGTTCATCATTGGAATAGATATTAAAGGTGCCTAAATTGCTATCAATAACATCAAATACTTGAGTAAGCCCAATACCAAAGCCGTCTTTCTTGCCTTGACTTACTACCGTTTTCTGTTTTATTTTTTCTAAAGTATCCCATGGCATACCTTTACCATTATCAACAATAATAATCTCAACCCATTCATTACTTGATAAAAGTTTTAATGTTACTTTACCCCCAGTTTCAGGTAGAGCCTGTACCGCGTTGTTTAGTACATTAGATATCATCCGCCTAAAATTACTTGGCTCAATCTGCATAAACACAAAGTTATTTATATGAGGATCAATAACCACAAACTCAAATTCTATCAAAGACCCTTGATATTCATATCTTCTCTCACTGGCTATTTCGGCTAATATTCCAGATACTAATACATATTGACGCTGATTGTTTTGTGTTAACTCAGAATCAGAAGGCTTATAACGGTTTAGCATATGGTTGGTAATATCTTCAATATTTATAGCTGCCCGTCTTAAAGTAATGCGATTTTGCTCTTTCAGCTCATGTGCAGTTTGTACAACTGTTTTTAAAGTAGATATTGGTGAGCGTATGTCATGCGCCATTTGTCCAACTATTTTTTTGAATTTTTCTTGTTCTTTAGCATAAATCTTATGTGCTTCACTTTCTAATTTTAATTTTTCCGCTTCTTTTTGGGAAGTAATATCTATAGAATTACCTATAATTCCAATTACCTCCCCAGATTCGCTATATAGCGGTACTTTTATTGCATAGCAGTATTTAGTACTACCATTAATATCAACGTATTCATCTTCATGACTATACATTTTACCAGTTTCCAGCACATAATTATCATCAGCCACAAATTTATCTGCAAAATGTTGTGGCCAAATATCATAATCAGTTTTACCCAAATAATCTTCTGTTGATTTAAGCCCCATATATTCCATCGCAGTTTGATTTGCCCCGACAAACCTGTGCTGATTGTCTTTTAAATAAAATGATGAAGGTATAAGAGATAAATTTTTTTCAAGTTGTGCAAAAAGTTTCTGATGTTTCTGAGTTTCTTCTGCTAATTGTTTCAATCGTTCAGCTTTCTTCTGTGCCGTAATATCAATCGAATTACCTATGATTCCAATTATTTCACCAGATTCGCTATATAGTGGGGCTTTTATTACATAACAGTATTTAGTATTGCCATGAATATCAACGTATTCATCTTCATGACTATAAATTTTACCAGTTTCCAGCACATAATTATCATCAGCCACAAACTTATCTGCAAAATGTTTGGGCCATAGATCATAATCAGTTTTGCCTAAATAATCTTTGGTTGATTCAAAACACATATAATCCATACCAGCCTGGTTTATGCTTAAAAAATGGTGTTCCTTATCTTTTAAATAAAACGCAGATGGAATAAGAGATAAATTTTTTTCAAGTTGTGCAAAAATTTTTTGGTGTTTTTGGGTTTCTTCTGCTAATTGCTTAAATAGCTCGGGTTTTTTCTGTAACGTAATATCGATACACTGAACAACTATCCCGATAATATGATTTTCACAATCATACAGGGGCGACTTATTAACGCTAAAATATCGGGTATTATTTAATGATGTATGAGTATATTCCTGACTAATTGGTAATGCCTTTTTTAGCACATATATGTCACTATCATTGTACACTTTTGCCGAACTTTCTCCCCAAAGTTTAATATCAATTTTGTCTGTCCAATCATATCCAAAGGTGTTTAATGCAGCTTTATTGGCACCCAAAAATACGCTATTTTTATCCTTCCAATATATAGGCAGTATCATATTTTCAAAAATTTTTGTTAAATATTGTGGTATAGTGTTTTCGTGTTTCATTATTCTTGTAGCCTCATTCTAGGAAATATGTTATAAAACCCTTTGTTTCCTTATATGATATAACTATGCCAAATAAAATTCTCATGCCATATATATAAAATAGGATATAACATATCATCCAATGGTCGATTATATCAAACAATTATGTGCTAAAAAATATTACTTTAGGTTTACCTAAAATCCATTAATCATAAATAAACTATTTACCATAATAGGAGTTACAATTGGTGGGTTTACATTCAACATATTTAAGATATAATTAGTTTTATTGTTTAATATTTTTATTGTAGTTATGTTTTTTGTATCTAATTCTTTTAACCATAATTGGTGCAACATGAACAAACTAATTTGCTCACTATATGTAGAATCAGTTTTTAATTTCAACAAAATCTTATCAATAAACTCACTAATATCGCAGATTTTAATACAAGTCTGTTTGTAATTCATCATTTCACTCAATTTACAAAAATTAGTATTAACTATATGATATGTTTGGTTGCTTAAAAATTCCTGGTCAAAAATTCTGACTATGGATAATGTTACATAGTCAACTGGGGATATTTCCATTTCATCTAATTCGGGTGCTATTACCCCAAGTTTTGCGATAGTACTAATTAGAACAAAAAATGCATTATCATCCAAATTTTCTTGATGTTTATAACTGGAGGAATCCATAGCCGTATTACCTAAGCGATATATGTTAGCGGATACACCCAAATTTTTATATTTCTGTATTTCTAATTCTCCTTGATATTTAGTGGTTGTATATAGGTTACTATGGTTTACTAGTTTTTCAGGGCTATCACCTTCATTAAATTCGTAATATTCGACTCCTGGTATGTAGCCATCCATAAATATTCCGATAGTGGACATATAATGAAAATCTTTAAGCTTGGTTAGTTTGGCCAATTCTAACAAATTAATTGTCGTCTTTATATTGGATTTATAAAATATTTCATATTCTCCATAGTATTTAACGTGTCCTGCTGCATGAATTATACTATCAGCTTCTTTTACCAATTCCTCATATTGAATGGCATTTAGTCCTAAATCCATCTCTTCAATATTCGCTTCAAAAACTATAACCCGATCCTGGTATTTTTCTAAAGTATGACCAAAATAATGTTTAAATTTACTATTGATTCTAGTACTTGCGTTAAATTGAGTATTCGAGCGAACTAATAAATAAATTTTGTATGAAGTCTGAGAAATTAATTGATATAAAATGTTGCACCCTACATGACCTGTTGCACCAGTCAAAACCACGGCTCTAATGCATTTTTTTTGCTGCTCAAATGTAAAACTATATGATTGCCTGAGATATTCTTCTCTTTTATGTAGGACTTTGGGATCAATAATGCATGAATTGTTTTTATTGGCATATAGCATTTTAATTTGTTGTAATTGCTTAAATAGATGATTTTCTTTCAGTATTATGTGTTTAGCTAATTCACTAGGGCTTTTATGCAAAAACACATCCGCAACATTAATTTTAAAATTATGTTGCAACTCTATTACAAGTTTTATAGCTAGTACACTATTTCCCCCCGCTTTGAAAAAATTGCAGTTCGCACCAACATGGTTTTCAGAAGTAGACAAAACTTTAGCAAAGGCACTGCAGATTTTTGATTCGGTTAAATTACCCGGAGCTACGTAATCTTTTGTGATAATTGCTTCTGGTTCTGGTAACAAATCTATGTCTAATTTACCATTCACAGTTACAGGAAAAGTATCTACATGAATTATGGCATCTGGCATCATAAAAACAGGTAAATACTTTTCTAAATAACACTTAATTTTATTGGATAAACCAGATTCTAAAAGTTCCACAGATTTTGCGGGATTATTATTTAACTGGATTTCTGTACCAGCTACACTATTGTATGTGATTTTAAATAAAGCATCTGAAGATAATCTATAAAAAATTAAATTTAAGTAACCACAGTCATCTATATCTAAATAAAATTTACACTGAAAGTTATATAGTTTAGATAATTCCTTAATTTGTCCAATGGATAATATTCCTTTGGGATATATATTTTGAGATAGTTCTAAGCCATGATTGAAATTCCGATATTTTATATATTCTGTATACGAGTTTTTATAAGGATATTTTACCAACAATATTTTTTCGGATTTATTGTTTTCCAAAAACCCATTTATATCTGTTACCATCGCGAATTGATCCTGTCTTACCTCATTATATTGTTTAGTTTGAGAAAAGCACGAAGATTTAATATGTATAACCACATCATAACGGAACTGAGTTAATTCATTCAAATAATCACACTCTTTTATTAAAAATTCAATATATTCTATTTCCGGAATATATTCTAGCAATTCAATAAAATATCGTGGAGAAACCAACAATTCTTTTTCACGGTTTTTATAAAACTCAATCTCACGCTGTTTAACAACCTTATGCTTATAATACAATACGGAATAATGAAAAGCATCAAACAATCTGTAATCCCTTATATCCCCAATAAATATTTTAGCTAATCCATTCAGGTTTACAATTAATTGGCGGATTAGTTGCTGTAAATATTCCGTACCTGGAAAATATTGTATAACCGAATTTAATACTATGGTATCTATAGGCAAATTAATTTTATCAAATTGAATTTCATGAGCTTTACAATTCATAACTTGCGCTATATTTTGAATATCTTTTTTATAAACCAATTTTTGCAAATGGTTGGTAGATTGTACAGAAAAATCAGTTGCATAATAATAGTTGCAGTAAGTTATACAACTAAGCATTATTGCTCCGCTTCCGCTCCCAATTTCAAGAATATTGAACGGAGCTAATTGATAGATATGTGTTGCTGTATTTAACAACCATTCCTCCATATGTAATAATTCAATCGGCATATCGGTATAAGAACTATTCCAGCCAATAAAATTATTTTCTGATGTACTGCTATCCATATTTTTATAGATATTTTGATAAACTAATTGCCAATTAGAAATGTATTTATTTACAGAATCTTGATGACTGTGTGAAAAAGAAGTATAATAAACTGCAATATATTTATTGTCGTATAACGTATTGGTTTCATCATCTATATATTTTCTAATTACAGCAACACTTTGTTTTACTTGTGAATTAGAATTAACTAATGATTCTATTTCACCAAGCTCTATTCTATAACCCTTTAATTTAACTTGGTTATCCTGTCTACCTAAGTACTCCAAATTCCCGTCAAATAAGAACCGTGCCAAATCACCAGTTTTATATAGCCTAGAATTTATACATAGCGCTCTCTCATCTTCAGTTTGAAATGGATTTTGTATAAATTTTTGTTCAGTTTCACCGGGCAGATTTAAATATCCCCTGGCAAGTCCAATACCACTAATACATAACTCACCAGCTACTCCTATAGGTAATTGTTGTAAATTATTATTGACAACATAAATTTTGGTATTAGAAATTGGTTTACCAATGTATACATCATCATTATCATTCATACAATCATAAAACGTTACATCTACAGTAGCTTCAGTTGGTCCAAATAAATTGTAAATTGAAACTCCAGGCAATAATTTTTTAAACTCTTTTACTTGCTTGATATTTAATACTTCACCACTACAAAATACTCTTTTTAAACTGGGAAGTGTCGGCTTCCTAAACTGCATATAATCTTCAAAGCCAACTAGCATAGATGGCACAAAATGAATTATTGAAATATCTTCTTTAACAATAATATCTGCCAAATATTCTGCATCCTTGTGTCCATCCGGTTTTGCAAATACAATACATGCGCCATACCAAATCCCCCACAGTAATTCCCACACAGATACATCAAATACATACGGAGTTTTTTGTAGAATTCTATCTGTATGTGTTAGTGGACATAATTCATTCATCCACTTAATCCTGTTTACTACACTTTTATGTTCAATCATAACGCCCTTTGGAATACCAGTTGAACCAGAAGTATAGATTACATATGCAAGACAATCAGGGCTAATTTTATTATTAATATTGGATGTTGATTGCTTGGATAACTTAGATTGAATTTCTTCTATTGTTATTATGCAAATATCTTGTTTTACATTTTTTTTAATTAGCCGAACTAAATCGTTTTTATATGGTTGAGTAGTAATAATTAAATTTGTGTTAGTATCATTTACAATATGTTGTATTCTATTACCAGGATAATTAGGCTCAATGGGAACATACGCGGCACCAGATTTAAAAACTGCAAGAATGACTGGCAACATATACTGGCTTCTATCAATACACAAAACAACCAAAGATCTTGCCTGTACCAAACCTGTTTCCAATAAATAATGCGCTATTTGGTTAGACTCAATATTTAATTCGGAATAGCTTAGTTTCTCATTTTCATAAATTACAGCAATCTCATTGGGAGTTAGTTGTGCTTGTTCTTCGAACAATTGATGAATGCATTTATTTAGTTCATATGGTTTAAACGTATTATTCCAATTATTTATTATTTGATTATATTGAGTTTTACTTATAATATCATACTCATCTATCGATTGTAAATGTTTTGACTCTAAAAGTTCATTTAACACCCATATAAATTTCTCTTTGTAACATTCGACGAAATCATTAAGTAAAACTGGGTCAAATATTCCTTTTTCATATCGTATACGATAATTAAGTTGTCCATTTTGCAGTTCTTGTTCAAAAAATAGAGGTCTATTGTAGTCATTATCGCCTAGTTGTACAACAGAATCTATAGTGAATTCATTTACAATTTCTACTTTGAAAATACCATTAAATTCAAATTTTTTATCTCTTAGTTTTGTTTGAATAAAATTCACATCTAGCAATCGTTTATCAGTCAATTGCATGATATTTTGTATGGGATAATACCCATAATTAACCCCATGCTGTCTAATAGACTTAAAAAAATCTCGACTCTGTCGAAACAGGTCAATAATGGTTGTGTGTTTTGTAAAATGAAACGGGATCAAGTTTGTATTTACCTGTGCACCAAAAATATAACTTGTCCCTTCTTTTATAGATATAGGATAACTTATTGCCAAAGATACTTGATTCGTATATTTATACAAGATTATCGCAAAAATACACATACTATATATGTAAGGCGTTATTGCATTTTTACGCAGTATACATGATAGTTGATCTAATTCTGCCTTTGTAAAAGCAAATCTAATCTCTTCAACTTTGTAAGTACCCTTAATGGTTAAATCACTATTATTTTTTAAAAATCTTAGATTAATACTGTCTATGTTACGTAGTTTAGTTTCCCAAAAGTATTTATATTGAATGTGGTTTTTATCAAGATTAGATGTTAATTGGTTGGTTAAATTATTTAACAACTCAATTTGCTGTGTTATAGAAAATTCTTCAACATAATCCGGATAATTATAATAATTGCTAATTGCTTCGTATACCCCGCTATTTGCAGATAGCCCATCCACAGCAATATGGTGATAGACATTAATAAATAAATATTCATTAATGTCTAGTTTGATTACCTTAAACCTATATGTTCCTTCATGCAAAAGATTAAATTGACGCTTAACATATGATAATATTTCATCTTTTGTTTGAGTAACATCCACATACTCTAATTCCCGAATTATAGAATTTGGTACCCAATGAGGTTCATCATTGATTATTTCAATATGACTGTTCAAAACAACACGTTCTTTTACATACCGAATCAATGCGTTTTTTAATCTTTGTATATCTAAAGCGCCATACAATACTTGCACTATTACCATATTGTAACGAGAACTATCGGTGGATAGTAGCCATTCATTGTAGAATGTTTTGGCATATGGAGATAATTTAATTTTATACATGGTAAATCCAATATCTTCCATTTAAAATTTTTAAAAAGGCAACCATATTGACACATGTTCAAGGATAGTAATTTTCATTAAAATTACTATATAAAGCATAAGTTTTAATTTGGCACAAAAAACAAGCCTTTGATTTTACCATAAGTTTTTTAGAGCACCCATTGCATATAGGGTGGGCATTTTATATTAAAAAAATAATTATTAATATGGCGAGATAAAAGCCATGTAGATTACAAATATGTTGTACATGAAAAATTTATAATAATTAACCGTAAAAATTAATCTTAATATTAGAACAATATTCATTCTAGGGTTCTATGTTCTAATTATGTTATTATTAGTCGATTAGCTTACTTTATCAAGGTATTCCCCTGCTTCGACGCCATTCACTATAAAATGAATGCAATCGGGGGCGGGTTATAGAATACCATTCAATAGTGAATAATATATTGATAATATTAGATATTTTGTTATAAATATTGTAATTAGGGACGTAACAGGGACAATCCACCCCTAAAATCATGCCAAAAATAAGGGGGCGACCCCCATTTTTGAGGCTACACCCCCCAGAAAGTTTATTTTAGCCGGATAATGGTAGGGTATACTTGAAGAAAAGCAATTCACTATTCTTAATTGTTTCACGGCAAACTACCAATTTGGTAGTCTGCTGTGAAATAAGATTAGTACAGAAGCAAATCAAGTTATCTATTTATTTGCCGACTAGCTGGCTTATAAAGGCTCTTCCAACCTTAATACAGCTAGACCAATTATGTTCACATTAGCGTTCTTATCAGTTAAATCAATGTGCAGCTCCGGATAGAGTTGATTATCTGATTTTGCAATTATCTTATTCTGATCGAATGCTGTATATAGCCTTTTTATGAATACCTGATTTTCATTTCTTAGTGCATAAATTTTATTATCTATGATCTCGCATTGTGCGGTATCAATTAATATTCTTGAGCCGTTGCGTAGTGCAGGCTCCATGCTATCACCCTGAACATCAAAGCAGCATAAATTTTCGCGCTTCCAACCATTTTTTAATATCACTCCTAAATTAACCGGACTTTGATCGATTGCGTCTTCATCAAATAGATTGATTTTACCAAATAATTTTGAGGGGTATACGTTAATCAACTCAAATTTTTTAGTTTCAGTACGATCCAGATCATAGGGGGCTAAACCCATTTTAGCCTCTATGGTTCGCATAACTCGCTCACCTAATGGGCGTTTATCAGAGAATGCATCATAAAAAAAACCTGGTGGACGGTCTATGTGTTTGGCAAAGGCATTAATTGAGCCTTTGAATTTAGCATCAATTATTTTTCTTAAATTCCGTTTACGGATATTCTTAATATCGTCATCCATATAAACACCTTAAATAATAAAATAGTTGTAACTTTTACGGTATAAATGCTATAATATAATTTACCAAATATATCAAAAACCTGCATAGTCAATGCTTGGCAGCTACTGTGTTGTGCGTGGTTGTGCGCTGTGGTACGTGTGTTTAATAACTTGCTGCAAAACCATAGGAAATGATTGTAGCATAATAGGTATAAAATAGCAAATATTGTGCGTGGTGGTGCGATGAATGGTTTTAGAACTAATACCAGAATTAGAAATAAACGCAGAAAGTTGTCATAATTTAGTCAG